>JAUILW010000844.1 GCA_030432795.1 Gammaproteobacteria bacterium | reverse complement strand
ATGACGGTACCGATGTCGTTGTCTTCCAGTGGTGCGGTACGGGCGGCAACTGTCCATCCAATGCCCGCTACTTCGTCGGTGCGGTGGACAACGAGAGCGAATCGCCCGAGTCGGTGTACTACGACCCAATGGGCCGGGAGGTACGCAGACAGACCCACGGCTTCGACGGCCGCAGCGTGTACCAGGATACCGAGTACAACACCCGTGGCCAGAAGCAGCGGGTATCCCGTCCGTACTTTTCCGATGAGACGCCCGAGTGGACCACCTATGCCTACGACCCGCTCGACCGCGTGATCCAGGTTACCCATCCCAACCACGCCATCACCAGCACCAGCCATGCCGGGCGTAGTCGCACCGTCACCAACCCGCTCGGTCAGACCCGTTCGACCACCGTCAATGCCATGGGCAAGCCGGTGACCGAGTCCGATGCCGCCGGCAACGTGACCCATCACGTCTACGATGCACTGGGCCGGCTGATCGAGACCCGGGATCCGGTGGGCAACCTGATCACCGCGAGTTTCGATCAGTTCGGCCGCAAGATCGCCATGTCCGATCCCGACATGGGCGCGTGGACCTACCAGTACGACGCCTTCGGCCAGTTGCTGAGCCAGACCGATGCCCGTGGGCAGACCGTCACCATGGACTACGACCTCCTCGGCCGCATGGTGCAACGGGTGGAACCGGAGGGCACCACGACCTGGACCTATGACACCGCGCCTGGCGGCATCGGCAAGCTGGCCACGGTCAGCCAGCCTGGCTACCAGCGCGATCACGCCTATGACGACCGCGGACGGCTGTCGCGGGAGACCGTCTCCATCGACGGCCAGACCTTCGTCACCGAGTATGCCTACGAGGGCACCACCGAACGGGTGGACTACGTGGTCTACCCCAATGGCTGGACCATACAGAAATCCTGGAACGACTTCGGCTACCCGCTCGAAGTACGCAGCGTCAAGGCCACCGATGCCGCCGCCGTCTCCGCCCAGGAACAGGTGTACCTTGACCTGCACCAGGCAGCCGTGGACCTGGAATCCGACCTTGCCGACGACCGCCAGGACCACTACAACCAGATGGTCCACCGCCAGGGTCTGGCCGACCCCCTCGCCGCACAGGCCAAGTCCCTGGCCAACGAGGCCAACCGAAAGGTCGAGCAGTACAACGACGCGGCGCGCAAATCCCGTCAGCATGCCCAGTCCTATCGCGATCATGTCGCCGCCGCCAGGGAACTCGAGCGCCAGATCCAATGGCGTGCCAACGTACAGCAGAACCATATCAACAAGCAGCAGCAAGCAGCCAACGAGGGCAACCAGGCCGCCTATGACTTTCACACCCAGTGGGCGCAGCGCTACTACGACGAAGCCGAAGCGCTGGATCTGCAACGGATGCAGAAAATCCACGTGGCGGAAGGACAGGCGCATGCCGCGGACCAGTGGGCGCAGGCCGCCAACGGCTATGCCACGGAGGCAGAAAACCTGCAGAACCAGGCCGAGCACGACATCCAGCAGGCCAATGCCCACTATGCCACCGCCAATACCCACGCCGATGCCAT
>JAUILW010000119.1 GCA_030432795.1 Gammaproteobacteria bacterium | reverse complement strand
AGGTCGGCGCGCGGACCAACATCGGATTGCTGCACATGCTCACGCGCAGCGATGAAGGCACCGCTCCCGCCAACGATTTCTCCGTGCTGCGCATCAATCAGGAGTTGGGCAACCGCTCCAGCATCGGTGGCATCATCGTCTCACGGGACGGCGAGCGCAGCGGCGACTACAACCGCACCTATGCGCTCGACGGGCAATGGGGGATTGGTGAAGACTGGACGCTCACCGCCTACAGCGCACAGACGGAAACGCCGGGGCGGCGTGGTGACGACCGTGCGCACCGCATCCGCGCAAACTACAACAGCGAAACCTGGATCGGCGCCAGCGGCTACACATCGGTGGGAGAGAATTTCAACCCGGAAGTGGGTTTTCTGCGGCGCAGCAACTATGAAAAGGGCGATTTCTTCGTGCTGCGGCGCATCCGCCCTGAGGACTGGTTCGGCATCCTCGAACTTCGACCGCACATCTCGTTCAACGGCTGGTGGGACCACGACGGCTACTTCGAGACCGGCTTTCTGCATGTGGACAATCACTGGGAGTGGCGCAACGGCTACGAAATTCACACCGGCGTGAACTTCCTGCACGAAGGCGTGCGCACGGCCTTCGAAATCAACCCGGGAACGTTCGTGGAGCCGGGCGAGTACGACCACCACGAGGTGGACTTCGTGCTGCAGACCGACGACACACGGCCATTGAGCTTCGATACGGCCATCAAGATCGGCGGCTACTTCGGAGGCCATCGCAAGGCAGTGGATTCAACCCTGCGCTACCGTTTCCGCGACCGCTTCTCGTCAGAGCTGGTATGGAGCCACAACGACCTCGATCTGCCGTTCGCGAATGGCGACTTCAAGGTCAACGTCGGCCGCCTGCGTCTGACATACGCGTTCACGCCAAAGGTGCAGCTACAGGCGTTGGTGCAGTACGACAACCGCACGGATCTGGTCGGTACGAATATCCGCTTCTCATGGCTGCAGTCCGCCAATGCCGGACTCTACCTCGTGTACAACGAGATCGACGACGAAACGGTCGTTGGTCCCATCGAGAAGCGGCGTGAGCTCGTACTGAAGTACTCCCGCATCATCGATCTGTTGTAAACGCCTGCGTGCCCGTCGCCGGCAGGCGCAGCGGCTCCGCGACGGATGGTCCAACCCCCTGCTGCTGGATGGTCAACGCCACGTCCGGCAGCCATTCGCCGTTGCGCATTGCAAAGGCATTCCCCTCTCCAACCACGCTGAGTTTGCCGCCATCCGCACGAAAGTGTGCGGCAACGGTGGTCTGAGCGCCTGCACTTGCAGGCGGTAACTGCATATGGGTGACGGTGACGACACCATTGTCGAGCGAGAATTCCCCATCCCTGGTGGAGAACTGCACGCCCACCACATCGGCATAGAGGCGATCCAGTACGAAGCCCTCCTCCATACCGGCTTCGATCGAGTGCACAGACGCGTGACGTGCCCAGCGCTGCCAGTTCCATTCGCCCTCAGCGTCCTCCAACAGATGCACGGTCGGCCGATGCAGATAGACCTGATACACCGCGGCCCGCCAGCCAGACAGAGCCCGCCAGGGGTGAAAATCCACCTCCACCAGCGGAATCTCGAGCATCGGTGAGGAACCATCCGCCGACAGGACAGTCACATTATTTGTCGATAAAATGCCGCGCCGCCAGTTCACCGTCCATGGCGACATCTCGACGTTTAGGCTCAACAACGCCGCCTGACGGGCGATGGACACTTCGAAGGCCGCCGGAACCGACTTGAGCAGATACCAGAACATGCAAACCGCGAGCCCCGCAACAACGCCGCTCAGCAGAAATCTCCGCCTGATTCTGCCGTGTGTCATCGTCCTGTTACTCATCGCTCAACAGGTCCTTTCAGTGCCTGGCCATTCACATTTGGACAAAGCGCTGCACAATGCGTTTCATCTGCCATGGTTCTTCGCCGTCACCCTCGCCCTGCGGCTATGGCTGCGCGCCTGGCCGGTGGCGCTGGTTGCAGCACTTGGGTTGTCTCTCGGCAGCGAAGGTATGCAGTTCCTTACCGGCCGGGAGGCAAGCCTCGTCGACCTCCTGCGCAACGGTGCAGGAACCGCCACCGCCTGGCTTTTCTGGCAGGTCGCAGCGTCAGGCATTCGTTGGCGCCGCTGGATCTACGGCGGTGTCGCCGTCGCCATCAGCGCCATTACGCTGTCACCCCTGGCCGCGGCGATCGCAAGCAAACAGTACATCGACAACCGCTTTCCGCTCCTGCTGGACACGAGCGACCGCAGGGGTCACGCGCATGCCCGCGCAACGAGTAGCGCTGCGGTGACGCCGCTGGGGTTGCAGCTCACCGTTGATGGCTCTCCATGGCCGGGGCTGCACATCAGCGATCCGGTGCCGAACTGGACTGGCTACGCAGCCCTGAACATCGACGTCTCGCTGGATGCAGGCACACCTATCGACCTATTTGTGGGTCTGTTGCTGAAACCCGGAGACGGCATTACCGACTTCAGCATCACCCGACTGCAGCCCGGACGTCAGCATGTGGCGTTTGCGCTCGACGCGCTCCTGCCGCAGGGCGATGCGCCGGTGCACGACGTGTTCCTGTACACAACAGGGACGTACACCGGCCGCCATCTGACGTTCCACTCGGTGTGGCTCGACTGACAGCCCGCCTCTACCGCGCTTAGCGATCCGCCAGCGCGACAAACGACCGGGGGTCGGGGCCGATATAGTCCGCGCTCGGACGGATGATGCGGTTGTTGCTGCGCTGCTCCATACAGTGTGCCGTCCAGCCGCTGACACGCGAGCACACAAAGATCGGCGTGAACAGTTTCGTGGGTATACCCATGAAGTTGTAGGCCGAGGCGTGGAAGAAGTCTGCGTTGGCAAAGAGCTCTTTTTCGTCCCACATCACCTTCTCGATGGCACAGGAGATCGGGTAGAGCTGGTTCGGGTCACCTGACTCCTGAGCGAGCTTCTCGGACCACTGCTTGATGATACCGTTGCGCGGATCGGAGGTACGGTAGATCGCGTGGCCGAAGCCCATGATCTTGTCCTTGCGCGCCAGCATGTCCTGGATGCCTTGCGCTGCTTCATCCGCAGAGGAAAACTTCTCGATTAGCTCCATGGCCGCCTCATTGGCACCCCCGTGCAACGGGCCACGAAGGCTGCCGATGGCGCCGGTAACACAGCTGTGCAGATCGGAGAGCGTCGATGCGCACACCCGAGCGGTAAACGTGGACGCGTTGAACTCATGCTCTGCGTACAGGATCAGGGACACATCCATCACCCGCTGATGCAGCTGCGAAGGGCTCGAGCCGGTAAGCGTTTTGAGGAAGTGACCGGCGATCGAGTCTTCGTCGCTGGCGGTATCAATGCGCACCCCATCATGCGAGTAGCGGTACCAGTAATTGATGATGCCTGGCAGCGTCGCCAGAAGCCGGTTGGCCACCGCTTGCTGGTTGGAAAAATCACCCTCCGGCTCGAGGTTGCCGAGCATGGAGCAACCGGTGCGCATGACGTCCATGGGATGGGCGGAGGCTGGTATCCGCTCCAGCACTTCACGCAGCACCGCCGGCAGTTCCCGCTGGCTTGCCAGCGTCGCCTTGTAGTCGGCCAGCTGCTGAGCGTTTGGCAGCTCACCGAAGAAAATCAGGTAAGCCACCTCTTCGAACGTCGCACCCTCGGCAAGCTCGGAAATGTCGTAGCCACGATACGTCAGCCCGGTTCCGGACTTGCCCACCGTGCAAAGCGCTGTTTCACCCGCGCTCTGGCCGCGCAGACCTGCGCCGCCCAGTTTTTTGTCCACCATTAGTTCGCCTCCCGGTTGGTTGCAAAGAGTTGGTCGAGCTTCTGCTCGTAGTCGTGATAGCCAAGATGATCGTAGAGTTCCATGCGCGTTTGCATGAGGTCCACCACGCTCGCTTGTGTGCCTTCGCGACGAATCGCCTCGTAAACGGTAAGCGCCGCTTTACTCATGGCACGAAACGCCGATAGTGGGTACAGCGCCATGGCAATACCTACCTCACGCAACTGCTCGGTAGTATACAAAGGTGTCTGCCCGAATTCCGTGAGGTTGGCGAGTACCGGCACCCCCGCCGCCTTCACCACCGGCTCGTACATGTGAATGTCCGTCATCGCTTCGGCGAAAATCATGTCCGCGCCAGCCGCGACGAACCGCTCCGCCCGCTCGACGACCGCATCGAAACCGTCAACCGCCAGCGCATCGGTGCGGGCCATGACGACGAATGCGTCGTCCGTCTTTGCATCCACCGCCGCCTTGATGCGGTCTTCCATTTCCTCGACAGAGACGATCTCTTTGTTGGGCCGGTGCCCGCAGCGCTTCTGCGCCACCTGATCCTCGATGTGTACCGCCGCGGCACCCGCACGAATGCACTCGCGAATCGTGCGGGATATGTTGAACGCCCCACCCCAACCGGTATCGATATCGACCAGCAGAGGCAACGACGTCGCGGCCGTAATGCGCCGAACATCCTCCAGCACGTCGTTCATGCTCGTCATGCCAAGGTCCGGCAAACCGTAAGAAGCGTTGGCAATACCGCCGCCGGAAAGATACACGGCCTGAAAGCCGGAGTGCTCGGCCAGCATGGCCGCGTATGCGTTGATGGTGCCGGGGATCTGTAATGGCTGCTCTTTGGCTACCGCGTCCCGGAACTTCTGTCCTGCGCTCATGGATGCTCCTCGTGAATGATCTTGTGAAGGGTGGTTTCGTCCTGCTGCAGACGCTTACGCGCCGCACCGATATGACGCCTCATGAGCAGCTCCGCTAACTCGCCGTCGCGTTCGTCGATGGCCGCCAGTATGCGGTAGTGCTCGTCCAGAGCCTGCGCCGGACGCCCGGCACCGATGGAAAACTTGAAACGATACATGCGCATGAGCTGATACAGGTCGTCGAGTAACACGTCAGCCAGCACGGCGTTGCCGGAGCCATGCACAATACGATAGTGGAAGTCGTAGTCGCCCTCTTCCTGGTAGTAACCGGCACCGTCATCCGCGCCGATGCTCGCCGCGTGCTCGTCCAGAAGGCGCTCGAGTGCTCGGATGTCAGCCTTCGGCATGCGTTCTGCCGCGAGGCGCGCTGCCATACCCTCCAGGGCTTCGCGGGTTTCGTACAGCGCACCGAGTTGCTCCACACCGAGCGATACGACGCGGGCACCGGCATTCGGAGTTACCTGCACCAGACGGCGCGCTTGCAGTCCGCGAATGGCTTCCCGCAACGGCCCGCGGCTGGTGCCGAAGCGACGTGCCAGCTCCGGCTCGTTGAGCTTCGCGCCCGGAGCGATGTCGCCCTGTACGATGGCTGTCTGCAGCTGCTTCAGCACGGTATCGGCACGCGTTACAACGCGCGGCTCGTCTACTGTCGCAACGTGACCTTTCGGGCGCGTTCCAATGCGCCCTTCGGGGCGCATTGCCTGAGCTTCTGGTTGCTGTAGGATATCTGCCAAGGCGGTACGTTATTGTTAACAATAATATGTTTCGTATCGTTAAAATGCACCTTATTCCGCGCCAATCAGGCCGTCAAGACAAATATTGTCGACAATATCTCTATTTCGCTCATATCCATATCGGCCCGACCTGGCACCACTGGCCAACCGACTGCTGCCGTTTGGAGATCTCGCCTGGCTGACCAGCAGCGGGCGCCGCGGTGGCCGGTTCGACATCGTCTCTGCAGCGCCCGCACAAGCCGTACGTTACGACGCCGGCACACTTCAGATCGGCAGCGAATATGTGCCCACCACCGACCCGTTGCAGGCCCTCGCAGCGCGCTGGCCGCAGCCAGCAGTCGACTCGGTGCAAGCGCTACCTTTTCGCAGTGGCTTTATCGGCTATCTGGGTTATCCGTTACACACCACCACGGAACGCCAGCGCCCGCCACCGCCTGATCCGACCGGCATGCCCATGCTGCGCGGCGGCTACTACACGTGGGCACTCATCGCTGACCACGCAAAGCGCTCGCTCGTGCTCGTCGGCGAACGCGAACCGCCCGCTGAGATCCTGCGGGCCATCGGCTCCGACGATGACAGCACGGGGCGCTACGCGCTCGCCGGGCCATTTCGCTCAACCATGCAACCAACGTCCTACCATCGCGCCTTCGCCCGTATTCGCGAGCACATTCTCGACGGCGACTGCTACCAGGTGAACCTCGCCCGCCATTTCCATGCCCCGTGCAGCGGTTCGCCGCTCGCGTTGCTTGCCGACTTCAAACGCCTGCAAGGCGCCTCCTACGGCGCCCTACTGGCCTACCCGGAAGGTAGCGTGCTCAGCGTTTCGCCGGAGCGGTTTGTCATCGGTCGCGACGGTCACATCAGCACCTGGCCCATCAAAGGTACCGCACCCCGTGGCATGTCCGCAGGCGAGGATCAGCGCCTCGCCGCAGCGCTCGCGCGGTCCATCAAGAACCGGGCGGAGAACGTCATGATCGTCGATCTGCTGCGCAACGATCTGGGCCGAATGTGTGAAACCGGCAGCGTGCGCGTGGAGGCCCTCTGCCACGCTACCCGACATGCCAACGTGCACCATCTGCAGAGCGTGGTCTCGGGCCGCTTGCGTCAGCGAGTGGGTCCGTGGCTTGCGCTGCGCACGCTCTTTCCTTGCGGTTCAGTTACCGGCGCACCAAAGATCGCCGCCATCGACATCATCAACGCGGAAGAACCCGTGGGTCGCTCCGCATATTGTGGTGCGATCGGCTATGTGGACGCAGCAACCCAGCGCTTCGACTTCAACGTTGCCATTCGCACGGCGGTGCTGTCTGACAAAACGCTCCACGTGTGGGGTGGCGGCGGCCTGGTCGCCGATTCCAACCCCAACGAAGAGCTCGCCGAGATCGATGCCAAGGTCGGTCGGCTACTGCGCGGCCTCAATCATCTCCATTAGCGCCGCGTAGTCTGTGGCGTGCGGGTACTGCGGAAACTCACCGAGCACGTTGTCGGGTGCACAGAAGAAGATGCCGGCATCCGCCTCTTCCAGCATGGCAACATCGTTGTAGGAATCGCCAGCGGCAGTTACCCGGTAACGCAGGCTGTGAAACGCCTGCACGGAGGCGCGCTTCGGATCGGGCTGACGCAGCTTGTAGCCGGTGATGCGTCCGGCATCCACTTGCAAACGGTGGCAAAGCAGGAACGGGTGATCGAGCTTGGCCATCAGCGGCATGGCAAACTCGTAGAACGTGTCGGATAGAATGGCCACCTGATAGCGGCTACGCAGATCAGCAAGGAAGTCCGACGCGCCAGGAAGCGGCTCCAGGCCACTGATGACGTCCTGTACCACGTCAATGCCGATGCCGGTCTCATCCAGGATGCCGAGCCGGTACTGCATGAGATCGTCGTACACGGGAATATCTCGCGTCGTCTTGGTAAGCCGAGGCTCGCCGGTTCGCTCGGCAACGCCCAGCCAGATTTCCGGAATGAGCACGCCTTCCAGATCGAGGCAGACAATATTCAAGATTCGTTACTCCAGAGATTTTGACGATCAGCGCGCGGGTAAACGCACGGACTCAAACAGACGTGCGCGCTCGGCACGGGTGCTGCAAGCCACCGCCGCGTCCACTACATCTGGCGTGAGGTGCGGCGCGAAGCGTTCGATGAAGTCGTACATGAAACGGCGCAGGAACGTGCCACGTCGAAAGCCAATGTGGGTGATGCTCGACTCGAACAGGTGATCCGCCGGTATCACCTCGAGGTCCTGATCCTGCTTGGCGTCGAATGCCATCGAAGCGATGATGCCGACGCCCAGGCCCAGGCGGACGTAGGTCTTGATGACATCGGTATCCGTCGCGGTGAACACGACGTTCGGCGTCAAGCCCTGGCTGACAAACGCATCGTCCAGCTTCGATCTGCCGGTGAACCCGAACACGTACGTGACGATAGGGAACTCCGCCACGTCCGCAAGCGTCAGCGGTGAGCGCCGGGTAATGGGATGCCCCTTCGGCGCCACAATACTCCGGTCCCACCGGTAACAAGGCATCATCACCAAGTCGTTGAACAGGTTGAGGCCTTCAGTGGCAATGGCGAAATCCACGGTGCCATCCACCGCAAGCTCAGCAATCTGCGCTGGCGTACCCTGGTTCATCTGCAAGGAGACTTCCGGGTACTCCTCGCGAAACCCCTGGATCACGCTCGGCAGCGCGTAGCGCGCCTGGGTGTGGGTGGTAGCAATCGATAGGCTGCCCTGCTTTTCGTTGCTGTATTCCTGCGCGAGCTGCTTGATGTCTTCAACGCGGCGCAGGATGTCGCCCGCCATCTGGATGATCTCCGCACCCACGGGTGTCACATGAGTGAGGTGCTTGC
>JAUILW010000118.1 GCA_030432795.1 Gammaproteobacteria bacterium | reverse complement strand
AGCACCCTTGAACCCTTCGGCACCATATCCACCCCAAACCTGGCGGAGCTGTTCGTCGCCGTCGCGGAGCATACCGATGCGTAGTTTTGTCACTTTGCTGAAACGGGAATGGCTGGAAGGCCGCACCGCTTACCTCGCGACACCGGCTGTGGTGCTGACGCTGATCGTGTTGGCCGGCCTATTTGCGTCAACCGTGAGCCCGAGCTTGGAGCTCGACGGCGACGAGCACCCGCAGGAGATGCTCGAAGGTTTTGACGGTGAGCAGCTCGACGGCGTCTCGGCCCTGATCGCCTGGGCGCTGGATGTGGCAGGCAGCACCGACCAGGAAATCGTGGACAAGATCACATCGCTGCTGACCGCCGTAGCGAGCCCTTTTCACGTCACGCTGCTGTTCGTCACCTTCTTCGCCCTGCTTTCGTGCATACACGACGAACGCAAAGACCGCTCCGTGCTGTTCTGGAAATCCATGCCCGTCAGCGACACCCACACGGTGCTGAGCAAGTACGTCACCATCGCCTGGGTCGTGCCGCTGGTAACCATTGCAGGCATTTTTCTCGCGCAGCTCTTTGTCACCACCTATATCTCGCTGTACGTCGAGGAAGGTTTTGCCGGCACCATCTGGGCCGCCGCCTCACCCTGGACCTCGCCGTTCAAATTACTCTTCGGCTACGCCGTGCATGGGCTCTGGGCAGCACCGGTGTACGGTTGGGTGATGCTGGTGTCCGCCTGGGCATCACGCGCGCCGTTGCTGTGGGCCGTCGGCGGGCCGGTGGTGGTCATCCTGCTGGAACGCATCGTCTTCGACACCAGCCACCTGGCGACCTTTGCCGCCAAGCACATGCAGACCCAGGCTCTGCCGAAGCTCAGCAGCGAGCCGAGCATGACCTTCTCGGATCAGCTTGCCGTCCTCGTAGACCCGGGATTGTGGCTGGGCATGATCATCGGCGGCGGCTTTCTCGCCGGCGCCATCTACTGCCGCAAGCGGCTCAACGAAATTTAGAACTTTCAACCATGCACCTGCTGAAATTCCGAACGCTTGCGCACCTGCTCATCGCCTCCGCGTTGCCCGAGGAGAGGGAATCGGTTACAAGGGTAGCCACCACCCCCCCAACGCGAAAAGAGGCTCACCCACCGTGCGCATGGCGCTCGTCTGCTCAATCATTGCGCTCGCGCTCGCCTGCCCTTGGGCAATCGCTGAACCACCACCCCTTCCGGCACAGCCGCAAGAGGTGCCCTGGCCCACCGATCGTTGGCCTGCAGCGCCTCTGCCAGCGGATGTTGATAAAACACTACTTGCACAAGCCCTGAGCGGCATCTTCGAACGGCACATAGGCCCGGCTGGACACCCCGACCATCGCGCCTTGCTGGCCGTGCATCGCGGTGCCATCGTCCTGGAAACCTACGCTCCCGGTTTTGGCCCTGGCAGCCGCTTCCGTTCCTGGTCCATGGCAAAGAGCATCACCAACGCCTTCATCGGCCTGCTGGTCGGCGCCGGCCGGCTGCAGCTCGATGCGCGGCCTCCAGTGTCACACTGGCAAAACGCAGCCGGGTTGCACACCGCCATCACGCTGCGTCACCTCATGCATATGACCGCGGGGCTGCGGGACGACGGCAATTCGGGCAACGTGCTTTTTGCGCCTGACGCACGCCGCGACGCCTACGCTCGCGCCGCCGCGGTGGAAGTGGAGAGCGAACCTGGTATCACTTGGTCGTACAGCATGGCCACCTCCAACATACTCGCCGGCATGGCCAGCGAGCTGGTGGGAGGCAACCGCCAGGAAGTGGCCGCCTGGGCCCGGCAAACGTTGTTTGAGCCGCTTGGGGCGCACTCCTTCGAACTCGAATTCGACCAGACCGGCCACTACATCGGCGGCGCCTTCGCCTGGGCAACCGCGCGCGACTGGGCGCGCCTGGGTTATCTGTTTCTGCGGGATGGCGTCTGGGAAGACGAACGCATTCTGCCGCCGGGCTGGGTGGACTTCACCCGCACGCCAGCCCCTGCCGCCAACAACACACAGTATGGCGCGCAGTTCTGGATCACCGCGCACAGCGACACGCAGGGCGAGAAGATCGACCCGAGCCTCGAGGCGTTCTACATGAGCGGCTCGCAGGGCCAGGTGGTGCTCATGGTGCCGGACCGCGACCTCATCGTCATCCGGCTCGGCGAAGCGCATCACGCCGACTGGCCGGAAATCAACGGCCTGGTTGGCGACATCGCCCGCGCCTTCCCGAGGCAGCCCTCATGACGACGCTGCGCAAGATCTCCGTGACACTCGCGGTGCTGATGGTGATCTCCTTGATCGGCGCGTGGATATTTCTGTTACCCATGATCGAGATGGGCACGGGATTCGTGGCCAAACAGGTGTGTTCCTGCGTGCACGTAGGCGGGCGCAACTTCGATGACTGCTATGCGGATCTGCGCCGCTACGGCCCGCGCATCGAAGCCCGGGAGGTTCCGGAACTCGGCGGTGTGAAGGCCGAGATCTGGCCCATCGCACACGCCACCGCTTACTACCACGAGGGCACGGGCTGCACCCAGGAATGAAACTACGCTACGAAATCGGCCACTACGTGGCGCGGCTCTTCCTGAAGCTCACCGGTTGGCACGTGGCTGGCGGCATGCCCGCCGCACCCCGCCGCGTGGTGATCGCCGCTCCGCATACCAGCAACTGGGACTTCGTCTACCTTCTCGCCGCCGCCATGGTGCTGCGCGAGCCGATCTACTGGCTGGGCAAGAAGGAACTGTTCACCCCGCCGTTCGGCTGGTTCATGCGTGGGTTGGGGGGCATCAGCGTCGACCGCAGCACATCCACTAACCTGGTGGATCAGGTGGCCGGGCGCATACGCGCCCAGGACAGCATGTCCGTGGTCATCCCGCCGTCCGGCACCCGCAGCAGCGCCCCGCACTGGCGCAGCGGCTTCTACTGGATTGCCCGGCAGGCCCAGGCCGAGATCGTCTGTGGTTACCTCGACTATGCGAAGCGGGAGGCCGGCCTCGGATACCACTTCGCCCCCAGCGGGGACGTGCAGGCTGACATGTCAGCGGTGCGGGAGTTCTACGCGCCCATCCAGGGGAAGTTTCCGGAACGGAACACGCCGGTTCGGCTCAAGGAAGAAGATGGCTGACGCTCAGTCGTCGTCGGCACGCTTGTCCTCCCGCTTGCGATCACCACGCCCTGAGGCATCAGAGATACGGCTCACCACTTCATAGATCAGGCCGCTCACCGGGTGCATGCGCGTCACCCGGAACATCAACCCCGGGGCCGACATGGGCCGCACACGGCGTACCTCTCGAATGGTACGCAGGAACAGCAAAATCACTGCCACGCGGGCGAAGCATGACAACGTAAACAAGCCCAGCAGGGGCGTTGCCACCGCCACGCTGTAGCTGCCCAACGTCAGGTTTTCGGGAACGAACGCCACCGCCAGCCCACCCAGCGTCGCACCGGCAAACACACCAATGGCGCCAAGCACGTTGTGCGCAGCAAACAGCGCCTGCCGTTCCTGCGCCGGCGTGAGGTCGAACACGAACGCCGTGGCGCTGAGGGTGAAGCCCGCCCAGCACAAGCCGCTCAGCATCTGTACGGCGATGAGCCAGACAAAGTGCGTGCTCACGAGCCACATGGCCGGAATGATGGTGATCAGGGTCGCCGTGGTAACAAGGATCAGCCGATTGCCGAAGAGATCCGCCAGCCGTCCCCAGCGGTTCAGCGTGAGGAACTGCACCAGCACGGATGCAAAGGTGATGACCATGAACTCCAGGTAGCTCAGATGCAGGTCGCGAAGCATGTAGAGCGTGAAGTAGGGCCCGGAGATGGCAACCGCCGCCTGCATGCTGGCGAAGAACACCGAGAAACGCAGCAAGCCGGTGCTGCGCGCACGGCTGATCCAGGAGCGGTCTTTAGGCAACGACAACGCTGCCACGTCTCGCCCGGGGTCGCGCATGCGGGCAAGGTGGTAGGTAGATACGAGCCGCGCTGCAGCCGCTCCCACGAACACCACGAAAAAGCCGTACGCCGCTGCATCCGCCCGATCGAATGCATCGATCACGAAACCTGCCACCACCAGCGCCGCCAGCGAGGCAACGGTGGCGTAACGGGTACGCGCCGCCAGAAATCGGCCTCGATATCGCTCCCTGAGCAGGTCGCCGATCAGGCTGCTCCACTGCGGCGCACCGAGGTTCGGCCCGCAGAAGTAGACGAACACCAGCGCGATCAGAGCCGCAGGACGCCAGTCCGGATGGGCGAAGGCAACAAAGCCTATGGGCAGCAACGTCAGCGCCTGTAGTGCCGCGCCGCCTACGATGATCGCCTTGCGCTTGCCGGTCTTTCGGCCGAGCCACGCCGAGACGATCTGCATGGACGACGCCAACAAAGGCGGCAGCGAAGCCAGCACGCCGATCAGCGGCGTGCTCAAGGCCAGAAGAATGCCGTAGGCGGAGAAGTAGCTCTCCGCACCACCGGTCATCATCGAGTAGAACACGCCATCCTTGATGGAATGGCGCAGCGACCGCTCTGTTTCCGGGTGCTCCGAGAACGGCTGCCCGCGACGCATCAGCTTTGCGCGCCGGCCAGCATGGGGTTGGCTTCGCGCCGACGAAACCAACCGGCGATGCTGTGCCGCGGCCGCTCTGTTGCCAGCACCTCGTGCGGGTGCTGCTCGCTGAGAAACACGGCGATGGTGCCGAGCTCAGGCTCGAAGCGCCCGAGCTCCCGCGAACGGTCGTCGTACAGCACGAGCTGGCCGCCGTCGGCGGGCTGCCAGGCGGGATTGAGGTAGAGCACAAGCGACACCACGCGGTTCTCCGAGCCTTTGAACGCATCCCTATGACGGGCGTAGAAGGCGCCGGGCGCGTAGCGCGCGAAGTGGGTTTCGAACTCGGTAAGGCCGAGGAAGAGGCTCCGGTTCAGATGCTCGCGCAACCGCTCCGCCCAGTCGAGCCAAACCACTTCTTCATCGGTGACGCCCTCAATCCATGCGGTTTCGTCATTGCGCACAAACCGGTTACGCCGGTGCCGCGTCTGCCGGCCGACGCCTGCTGGCTGATAGTGCTCGAGCGTGGTCGCACGCTGCCAGAGGCTGTGGCTCAACGCCGGCGGCAACGCGTGCGGAAACACGCCCCAACCGCGCTCGGCGAGGGCGTCAGCAACGGCGTTGAGGAGATATCCCGCCTGCCCTTCCGGGTCTTCCGGCAGATGTGCGTCGTTCAATACAGTGGCTCACTGGCACCCCGCCGGCCCGCGGCGGCGGCGCATCTTAGACCCGGGTTGCGGGGATGACAACGGCCTGTGCGTTGGTCCAGAAGTGTCAGGCGCACGACACAACGTGTGTTTTGATGGCTGCAGACGATGTGGCCGGCGAACACATTACCACTACACCCCACAGGAGAATGACATGATCAAGCAGGAAAACTTTAGGCGCGCACTCAAAGCAGCGCTGGACGGACCGCAGGCCAAAGACGTCGAATGGACCTCAAACGGTCATGATTTCAATGTCAAGAAGGCCCATATCAGCAAGGTTGCAGGCGAGCTGCTAATAGACGGAACGGATGGCCATCACCTCTCCCATCGCCTACGTTTCCGCCCCGATGATCAGCTGTTTTACAAGTGTCGGGTAGCCCCCTCGGGCGACGTTCGCAGCCTGGAGATTAACGTCAAGTCTAGCGTCGATATCTTGAAAGACTGGTTCGAAACAGCGGGTAAGATCGCCGCAGTTGCCGGCACCATTCTAGGCGCTGGCCAGCAGGCGACCGGGGATGGAACCGGCAAGGCCGACAAGGTCGATCTCGACAAGGCAACACCCACCCCATCAAGCATTGAACTACTGGATGGGGATTGGCGGAGCGATGCCGAATTTCTGATTGCCAACATTATCACCTACGCGACTCTGAGGGAGTTTCCGGAGCTGGCCACGAGGCCTGCGCCTATCGCGGGGTTCACGGCGATAACGATGACCGTGCGACCGGAGATTCTTGCGGAGTTTACGGAGAGGCGCCGGCGCCACACCGAAGCCGAGTTCTACTGTTTGCGAATCATTGCGCCGACTGGCGCGTTGCAGGTCAGATCTGCAGCCAACCGACGTGACATCAGTCGTCAGCGGTGATCGACGAAGACGTGCTCCTTGGCCAGCCACATGGTGGAACGCGCAAAATCGATGAACTTCGCCTCGTCCTCAATGGCGCGGCGATTGGCTTCCACCCGTTCCGGTGTGCTGACGCCGAGCACGGCGCGGTCGAACCACAACTCCGCATGGCCCGAGTAGGCCGGCTCCTGCGTACCGCGCGCCTCGCGCAGCGCCGCTTCCAGCGGATCATCGATGCGGTGCACCTGCACGTAGCGCTGGATGCCAGACGCCGCCGCCTGCCTGCGGATGATCGGCCCGTGATTGGTGTACCAGTATCGCTGCATATCGGCTTCGGCAAGCTCCTGCCGGTTGCGCAGCGGGAAGTAGAGTTTCACAAGGCCGCTGCGCGGCGAGGCCACGAGGTTCTCCGGCACAGGGTTCACCTGCGGATGCTCACAGCCGAGCCACAAGGGCGAGCGCGGCAGATCGATGAAGCGTGCTTCGTCTTCCACCAGCGCAGCGCCGGCCTTGCGGCCGGCATCGGTTTCCATGGCGGCCGTCAGCGCTTCGCGGTTTTCAAACCAAACCTCCGCCACGCCGTCGTATACCGGCTCCATGCCGCCCCGGGCTTTAGCCATAGCATCGTTGGCCGGATCGCCCAGCGTGTGCACCTGCACGTAGCGCAACATGTTGAGGTGCCGTGCGTGGCTCGCCACCAGCGGCCCGTGCTCGTTGAGCCAATAGTCGGTGAACGCCTCGGCGGAGAGATCCGGCTTCCTGCGCAGCAGAAAGGTTATGCGAATCACTGGCCCAGCTCGCGGCTCATACTCAGATAGGTGCGATTGACGAACCCGGACGGATCGCCGTAGCGCTCATCAAAATCCGCCGTCGGCTTCGCGGCCATCACCTCCTCCAGGGTCTTACCGCCGCGCACCAGTGCGCCCATGCGCCAGCGCACGGTCTCCAGCATGGCGATGTACGCGGCGAGCGTGTCGTAGGTAGCGATGGGGCCGTGGCCTGGAATGACCGTGGTGTTCTCGTCGATCGCTGCGAGCACCGCCTTGCAGAAGGCAATCACGCCGGTCAGGTCGCCGCCATTGTCCGCATCGATGAATGGGTAGCCGGAGTTGTTGAACACATCTCCCAGATGTACGGCGTTGGAACCGCGGAAGATTACCGCGGTATCGCCGGTGGTGTGAGCGGGGCCGGGATGCAGCAGGTCGATACGCTGGCCATTGAAGTGCATCTGCATCGTGTCGTCGTAGGTGATGTGCGGCAGCGCATCGGTGGGATACGCCTTCTGTTCGTATTGCATGCCAACCAGGTTGATGATGTGATCGTTCAGCATCATCTCCCGTGAGTTGCGTTGGCTGACGAGCCAGGTGCCCTTCGGGCCGAGCGCGAGGTTGCCCTCCGCATGGTCGAAGTGCCAGTGGGTGTTGATGGCAAAGTCGATACCCTTGCCGCCGAGCCCGGCAATGGCTTTTTCGATCTTCGGCATGATCTGCGGGAACTGATCGTCTACCACCAGCACGCCATCTTCACCGATGCTGACGGCAATATTGCCGCCCACTCCGAACAGCACGTGCAGCCCGTCGGCAACCGGCTCGCTGGTGATCTCGATCTTGTCGAAGTCCCAGCCGAACGCCTGCATGAGTTCGTCAAGGTTCATGGCGTCGTGGGCCTGTGTGGAACCACACGCCCCAAGAAGAATCAGGCTCAATAGTTTTTTCATGCTCCCCCCGAAGCGTTCCCTAGAAAGTCTGGCCAAAGTATGGACCGTTACCCGTTTCAGCGCACCGTCCAATCGCATCAGCCGGCGTTGGCTGTGACTATCCAGGTGCTCGCCCCGAGCTGCACGCCGGCGCTCGTTGCCGCAGGCGCCAGGGCTTGTCGCACCGCCTCCAGCGCTTGCTCCCGCGTCTCGCCCTGGGTCTCGGCAATGAGCCGCGACAGCGGGCCGATGCGCGTGAGAAATCCGATGGCATCCTCCACCCCTGCCCCCAGATTCAACGTTGCTTCGCATAGCGCGAACTGCGGGTCGCGAAAACCTGCGGCGGTAAGCATGCCGGCAACGAACTCCGTGTCAGCGAATGCAAAAGGGTTCGGCCCCTCGGCTGCCGGTGCTTCCGGCAGAAACGGCGCGGCCGCGGCACCGGCCAGCGACAGCCAGGCGTTATCTTGCGGCGAGCGCCAGCAGATGAAACACAGGCGCCCATCGTC
>JAUILW010000117.1 GCA_030432795.1 Gammaproteobacteria bacterium | reverse complement strand
TCGAACACTGTGCGGAAGAAGACCTGCCATGGATCATCGATGATCTTTTTGCCTATGCGGGCAAAGCACTGTTCGCCAACATCGCCTGCTACCCGGCAAAAAAGACGCTGCCGAACGGCGAAAACGCACACTGCACCGTGCGTAGTGCCGAATGGTGGGAAGCGCAGATTCGCACCTGTGCCTTGCGCTATCCACACGTGCGGTTTCGCTTCGTGTGCACTTCCATTGTGGACGGGGAGCGCGTGAACGCCCTGATCGACGGATGATTACCCGCACAGCGTACGCGGCGGTGGTGCTGTGATGTTGATCGCAGTGTTCCCTGCCGTACACGCCTAGTGTTCAGCGCTTCCCAGGCGCTGAAATGGACGCAGCCCAAACCGACATTGCGGAGAGGTACGTCCATGCATCATCTCAATCGAATCCTTGTGCTGCTGATGTGCTGCGCGCTCGGCGCTTGCGGTGGAAGCGGTGGCTCAAGTGCGTCGCCAGCGGCCGTTGGCGGTACGCCGCAGACCGGCGGGGTGACCCTGCTGGTGGGCGATGCCCCCGGGGACTTCGACGAGATTCTCGTCACCATGGAATCCGCCGCGCTGATCGGTGAAGACGACCAGCAGCGCACGCTGGACCTCGCCGAGCCCATCCGCCTGGATCTTCTGGAGCTGCGTAACATCACCGAGCAGCTCATCGACACGGACATTCCCGTTGGTCGCTACTGCAAGATACGCCTGCAGATCACCGACCTCGTGCTCAACAAGCTGGACGATGCGGGTGTGGTCACCGAAAGTGAATCTCCGCCGCTGCCAGCGAACGGCCGCATCGATCTCAACCCACAGGGTTGCTTCGATATCGTTGCAGGCGAGGACCTGATCATCGAGATCGACTTCGATCTCGAGCGTGCGATCCATATCGTGAGCACCGGCAACGGGCAGGTGCGTTTCCGTCCGGTAGTGCTCGTGGATGTGCATGAGCGGGCGGACCGCGCGCGCATTGCCCGGCTGTTCGGCCGGGTTGCAAACCTAAACGAAGCCGAGGCGACTTTCGATCTGTGCAAGCCCAACGATGAGGGCGAGTGCGTGTCTGTGCATCTGGCGGACGATGCGTTTCTTCTCGATGCCAATGGTGTGCAGATCAGCCTTGCCGCCGTACCTGAAGGCGACACGGTGATCCTGTTCGGCCGCTTCGGCGTCGTCGAAGATGGTGTATTCGAAGCGCTGGCAGTGGCGCACGGCGCGCGTGACGATCTGCGCCAGTTGGAGGGAACCATCGACTCAGACCCATCCACCAACCCCGTCACGATCCGGTATGAAGACCGCACGTACCTGGTGGAGTTTCTGGAAGGCGTCATCCTGTTCGATGGTGCGCGCAATCGGGTTGGCATCGATGATCTGTCCGTGGGGCAGGCGCTGGAGTTCTGGGCGGTACGCGAGCCGGGTAGCGATCTGCACACGGTATTGATCGGCAAACTCGAAAACGATGAAGACGAGGCTGTCGATGAGGCCGAGGGCCGCCTGATCGCATACGACGCCGGCACCATGACGCTGGAAACCGATGCCGGTGAGCGACTGTGCGTCGTGCCAATGGAAAGCGCCGAGGTGACGTTGATCAGTGAAAATTCTGCCGGCGTTGCGGTGAGCGAAATGGTGACGTTGGCAGCGTTTACTGCGCGTTTTGATGCTGCTGAGTTTGATGCGCTGGAGGTTGAGGCACACGGCTCAACGATGATCGAAGGGTGTCTGCAGGCGGATCGGCTGCTGCTGGAGATTGAAGACTGACGCCCAGTCGGTATCAGCGGATATGATCCTCCGGAGGGTTCGCCGGGTCGAACATTTCGCCGTTCTCTTGGCGAACCTGCCGCCAGGCGATGATGGTGAGTGCTGCCAGCCCCGCAAGCCCGAGCCACTGCATGGGTGCCACCGTAGCGTTTGCCAGCATCCAACCCGCTGACGGCAGAATCATCATCAGCGCGATGAGAAAGATTGCGAGCCAGACGAACCACATCGCCCGGCTGCCAACCAGATAACGCGGCGGGGTAGCCGTATCGGCGCTGCGTTCGATGATCAGCTGAACCAACGGCGCATAGCTTGCACTACGATCCTCGAAGACGCCCAGGCGCTGGTAGTGGGCGGAGCGGATCAGCACGCGTGGGTGTTTACTGCTCTTGAGCACACACTGCTTTGCCGGCGCATGCAGCCCTGGGTAGTGGCTCAAGCGCAGGGTCGTCAGCTCATTCAGGGGTAGTGCCCCGCCGCCTTTGCGATCCTCCCAATGCAGCGTCTGGCCCTCTACCCGAAACTCACGTTCAGGGGATATCAGAGACGCTCGCACCGTATGATTTGCATGCTCCGGCATCTTGCCTCGCTGATCTGCACTGATCCCATGGGGATCTTATCGCCCTGCAGGTTTCAACGCACAGGGCTTTGATGAAGCGACGAGCCGCAGCGTGTATCGTGCGGTTTTCTCCGGGTCTGGGGGTCATCTTGTCTGCTGCGTCTACTCGTGGTTGCCTGCTGGGCGTGCTGTGCATGCTTGCCGGCTGCCTTCCGGAAAGCCCTTTCGATGCGCAAATGGCCCTGGAACGCCGGGCGGCATATGAGGTGCGCATCGCAAGGGACGACTTCGGCGTGCCGCACGTGCACGGTACCACCGACGCCGATGCGGCCTTTGGACTCGCGTACGCGCAGGGTGAGGATGCGTGGGCGGTATTCGAGGAGACGCTACCGTTCTACCGAGCGATCAACGGACGGTACAACGGCGTTGAGGGCGCCGCCACTGACTACCTGATTCACACGCTGGGTGTTCAGGCATTGATCCGGGAGCACTATGAGACCGCGCTGGCGCAAGACACCCGTCGTTACGTTCAGGGGTTTGTCGATGGGCTCAACTACTATGCGGCCAAACACCCTGAAGCTGTGGACGCAAGCCTTTTGCCCGTCACCCCGTATGACATCGTCGCCGGCTATGTGATCCGTCATCTGATGTTCTACGGGTTTGATGGCGTGGTGCGGGAGGTGATGGGCCCGGAACGCGCTAAGGTGCTGGCCGAGCCTCAACCGGCCCACGAAGGCAAACCACTCGGCAGCAATGCCATCGGCGTGTCGCCGCGCGGCTCCGCCGACGGCAGCACCATGCTTGCCATCAACTCGCACCAGCCCACCACCGGTCCGGTGGCGTGGTATGAGGCCCACATCACAAGCGACGAGGGCCTCGACATTCAAGGCGGGCTGTTTCCCGGGAGCCCAACCATCAGCCTCGGCTTCACCCGAGACCTTGCCTGGGCGGTAACGGTCAATCAGCCGGATCTGGTGGATGTGTTCGTCCTCGAGATCAATCCAGACAATGACAAGCAGTATCGCCTCGACGGTGAGTGGGTGGACCTCGAGGTGCGTGAGGTGGATATCGAAGTTGTGTTGTGGGGATGGCTGCCGTGGACCAGCACGCAGACCATCTATCGCTCGGTGCATGGGCCAGTGTTTCGCGCGGAGCATGGAACGTATGCACTGCGCTATGCGGGCGCCGGAGAATTGCGCCAGGTGGAGCAGTGGTACCGCATGAACAAGGCAGCGACTTTCGACGAGTGGCGCCAGGCCATGCGCATGCAGGCGTTTGCTAGTTTCAATTTCGTGTATGCCGACCGCACCGGTGCCGTGTTCTTCGTGCACAACTCATTGACCCCGGAGCGCGCCGCTGGGTGGGACTGGTCGCAGTACCTGCCGGGGGATCGCAGCGATCTGATCTGGCAGGACTACCTGCCGTTCGATGCGCTGCCACAGGTGATGGACCCTTCAGCAGGCTATGTGCATAGCGCCAACCAGACCCCATTTCAGGTGGCCGCTGCAGCGGACAACCCTCGCGCTTCATCCTTCCGACCGGAGTATGGGTTCCCCACACGCATGACGAATCGTGCGCACCGGGGCCTGGAGTTGCTGGCGGCGCTTGCGCCGATATCCGAAGCGGAGTTCTTCGCCATCAAGCACGACAAAGCCTACAGCCGTCAGTCGCGGGCCTATGCCTTCCTCTCGGAAGTGCTGCAGCTCGAATATGAAGCCGGTCCGTATGCGGACGGGGTAGCGCTGCTGCAGGCCTGGGACCTCGATACCAATGTCGACAACCACGGCGCGGCGCTCGGTACGTGCGTGATCGCCCGCGAGTGGATCGCTGAACGTGGCGACGGGGGCACGCCACCGGCCGGCGAAACCCTCGAAGGGTGCGTGGACCTGCTGCTGGACAAGGTCGGCAGGCTGGACCCGCCCTGGGGCGAGGTGAACCGCCACGTGCGCGGTGCGCACAATCTGCCTGTGGGTGGCGGGCCTGACACCCTGCGAGCCATCTACGGGCAGGGTCTGGAAGAAGACGGCTATCACACCAACGTCGCGGGTGACGGGTTGTACTATCTGGTTCGCTGGGCTGCCGACGGCGCGCAGTCGGTACGCGGTGTGCACCACTTCGGCAGCGCCGTGGTTGACGCTGCCTCACCGCACTTTGACGATCAGGCGCCGCTGTATGCCGAGGAGCGCTTGCGGGACATTGGTCTCGAGGTGGATGCGCGGTGGCTCCGCTATCAGCCCTGAAGAGATGCTGATCTCTACGCGCAATACCGTATTTGCGGTCTAAGTTGCGGCGATGCATGGTGTTCGCCTCCGAAGAGCGCACTGGAGGTGCCGGTGGAAAGCAAGAACACACTGTCTGAGATGCTCGAACGACTTAAGCAGGAGCGCGATGAGCTGCGGGTGAAGGTACACCTTGCCAAGATGGACGCTGAGGATGAGTGGCGTGATATCGAAGAACGCTGGGAAGATCTCGAACGGCGCGCCGCAGATATCGCGGATAAGACCAAGGAGACCAGTGCATCGTTCCTCGCCGCCAGCGAGTCCCTTGGGGCGGAGATTGGCGAAGCGTTTCGGCGCTTTCGCGACCGGTTGTAGGGCTCTACACCCTTCAACCTTTCTGGTTGCATCAGCCAGCGTTCGCCCGCAGAAGCCGCGTCCGCGCTGTGCGAACTCGCAGACGCCGAGGGTTGGACTTCCAGGGCATCAATTTTCCACCTTCCAACTGCCGTCTGCCTGACGGCAAGCGGTGCCGTACACCTCCTGCGTTTTACCGCCGATTACTGCCTGCATGGTGTACTCCCGGCAGGGACCTGTGGCTGACTCGTAAGTGCGGGTAGGGGTGAAGCGGTAATCAACGCCACTGTCCGGATTGCGCCAGGAAGAGGAAACACCGGTGCGCACCGTTTCCAGTGTCTGGCCTGCTCGCAGGCGGTCGACGTCGTCCATGGAGGCACCCACCGATCCACCCACCACGGCACCGATCATCGTACCGGCGATGATTGCCGCTGTGCGCGGGCCGTGGTCACGGTCTACCTGCGCGCCGAGCAGCCCGCCCAGCATGCCGCCGATCACCATGCCGGCAGCCTCCCGTTCTCCCTGATGTGCGCAACCCCCCAGGCTGAGCGTGATCGCCGTAATGCTCACTGCCATGCCGGCGGTAAGGATTTTGCTATGCATTGGACTGTTCCTGCTGTTCAGTGACAGAAACATTGCATCCTGTTGACAACCTCTTGCCTATACGGCCAATCGCGTATCTACACTAGTGGATTGGTCAGTACGTGTACTCAGGCGCCGGTCCGAAATCCCACACCAGCACGGTAGCGGTGAGCAGACCGACGAACGAAACCAGCGCCACCGCAAAGACCGCGCTGGCGTACAGAAAACCCCGTTCCCGGGCAACGTGCATGATGGGTGACACGCCGGTGAATAACAGGTAGATGCACCAGCCCGCGACGGTCGTGCCCAGAAGTATGTCCAGCCAGAGCACCGGATAGAGGCCGAGCAGGCCAGCGAGGAAGAACGGTGTTGCGGTGTAGCTGATGAGCGTGACGCCCTGCGAGAACTTTGCATGGTCACCGTACGTATCGGACATCCAGAAGACCATGAAGCCGAGGAACAGCACACCACCGAGCATCGCCAGGTAGAACAGGATACACATCGGCAAGGCGCTCTCTGCGGTGAGCCGCATGACGTCTCCGGCGATGCTCCAGCCGTGCGTGGTAACGCCGTAGTACCAGCAGGCGGCTGGAATCAGGGCCAGCGGCACGGTGTGCAGCACAAATACGTTCATCGTGCTTGCGTTGTGCGTGGCTACGGCATGCCACCCTCGCATTGGCGCTACCAGCAGCAGCAGAGCGTTGGTCAACGTGCGCATGAGTCGTTCCCCTTATTCGTGTCGTTTGGGTTGTCTAGAACGTCGAGACCGTGACGGTCCAGATCGTCGAACTGCCGGTTGTTCACCGCCCATACGAAGGCGACGCCGGCGATGGTGAGAAGCACCGCGGAAATCGGTATGAGCCACATCAGCACTTCCATCAGCCAGCGCTCCCCTGAAGTGGTTTGTGAAGTGGCGTACGCAGCAGGCGCATGGCATTGAGCATCACCAGTATCGAGCTTGCGGACATGCCGAGTGCGGCCGCCCAGGGAGGCGCGTAGCCGAGGGCGGCGGCCGGTATGGCAAGCAGGTTGTAACCCAGCGCCCAGGCGAGGTTTTCACGCATGATGCGGTTGGCGCGGCGGCTAACATGGACGATGTCTGCAAGCGCTAGAAGTCTCGGTGTGAGCAACACAACGTCGGATCTGGACTTGACCAGATCGTTGGTTTCCAGCGTGGAAACCGACAGGGCCGCACGGGTGATAGCAGGAATGTCGTTGATGCCGTCGCCCACGAACATGGTGGAAGCGGCGCTGTGCAGCGCCTCGTTTTTCTGCTCAGGTGAAAGCGATGGGTGGTAAGGGATACCGAGCGCGCTGGCGATCTGCGCGCAGTGCGCCTCATCGTCACCGCTGAGCATCTGCACATCGAGGCCGCTGTTCTGCAGCGTGGTCACCGCAAGCGCTGCATCGGCGCGCAGAGGCGCTGCCACCGTGAAAGATGCTGCCGGCTCACCGCCCAGGCTCAGGTAAACCTGCTTACCGTGGGAGTTGTCTCGCTCCGGCCAATCGACAAATGCAGCGCTGCCTATGCGTGCCGTCACGCCGCCGATTTCGCCCTGCACGCCTTGCTGCTGCACCGTTACGCCGGTGGTTTCAAGGTGGGCGCCGCTATCGGCAAAAGCCCGGGCGATCGGGTGCGCGGCGTGCGCCTGCAGAGCACGGGCGATATCCATACAGATCCCTGCGTCGAAACCCGGCATGGTGTGCTGGTCTGTTACGCGAAAGTCCGGCGAGGTGAGGGTGCCGGTCTTATCGATAAACACTCGTTGTACGCCCTTGGCACGCTCCAACGCAGCGCTATCCTTTATGAGCACACCAGCCTGGCGCAGCCGCGCCATGGCGGCGGTGATCGCCGCGGGAGTGGCGAGCGACAAAGCGCAGGGGCAGCTCACCACCAGCACTGCGAGCATGGCGGGCAGAGCAGTGCTTGGGTCCACCTGCCACCAGACAGCGTAGGTAACCGCGGCGATGCTGAGAATGCCTGGGATGAAGTAGCGGGCCACCTGATCTGCCAGACGCGCGAGTTCGTGCTTATCGCTGAGGCTTGCCGCGGCCAACTGATCGATCTGGCCGATGCGCGCATCGTTGCCGGTTGCAGTAAGGGTCAACGCAAAGCCTGCGCCGCGATTGAAGGTGCCTGCATAGGCGGGCGCTCCGGCAGGCTTTTCGGCCCAGTCGCTCTCGCCGGTGAGCATGGCCTCTTCCAGCAGTGCGGGCTGCTCCAGCACGCCGTCACCGGGGAGCTGCTCGCCTTCGCCTACCCACACGCGGTTACCGGGGCGCACGTCCCTGAGCGGCACGTTACGGCGCGCACCGTTTTCGATGAGGCGTACCTCCCGTGGTAGCGCGGCCAACAGCGAATCCTCGATCTGCAGCCGCAATTTCAGCCGTTGCTCCAGGTAGCGCGCGCCGAGCATGAGGAAGGTGAACATCACCACCGAGTCGTAATACACCTCACCTTCGCCGGTGAGCGTTGCCCAGAGGCTGGCGCTGAAGGCGACGGTGATGGCCAGCGCAATCGGCGCATCCATGTTGAGGCCTCGGCGCAGGCTGGCGGCGGCGCTGACGAAGAAAGGCATGGCGGCGTAGGAAACCACGGGAATGCAGAACGCGAGGGCTGTGTACTCCAGCAGCCGTACATAGACCGGATCCATGCCCTGGAACGCACCCGCGTAGAGGGCGATCTGCACCATCATCACCTGCATCATGGCAAGCCCGGCGATGCCGAGCCGCTTTAGCAGCGTGCGATCTGCCGTGCGCGCGGCACCTTCGTCCTTACTGCTGTTGCTCAGCAATGCCGGTTGGAAGC
>JAUILW010000843.1 GCA_030432795.1 Gammaproteobacteria bacterium | reverse complement strand
AGCGCTTCCACCACCGGTCGAGCGCGGCTACTGGTGCACGCCAGCCACCACGCCAGCGGCGTGCCGAGCAGCAACAGGCTGACCGTAGTCACCGTCGCAAGCTCGAAGGTCAGCGCGATGGCTTCCCACATGAATGCTCTCCGTATACGCCAGGGCACCCGGAGTTTAACCGCTGCGGCAAATCCGGGAGAATGCGGTGATGTACGAAGCCATCAGCAATACGGCGGAAGTCGTCGCAGCGGTGCTCGGCATTGCCGTCACCGTGGTCGCCATCATCGTCGAGCTGGCGGCTACGCGCTTCAACCACCGCATCACGAGCATGTTCGCCCGCGAGCCGGTCAATATCGGCGTGCTGAGCTTCTTCGTCGCCACGACCGTGCTGTGCGTCTGGGTTTCGGCCACGACCAGCGAGGGTAGCGCCACCGCGCTGCACGGGTTGACGCTTGCGATGGTTACGGTAGCGCTACTGATACTACTGCCCTACTTCGCCTACGTTTTCTCCTTCATCTCACCGCTCAACATCATCACGCGCATCCAACGACAGGCAGAACGGCAGCTGGAAGCCTGCGCCAACGGGCAGCGGGGCAACCAGCAGCTGGAGGTCGCGCGCACCGTGGATGAGTTGCAGGACGTGCTGCGCAGCGCCATCGACGGCGGTGATCGCGACATCGCCATGCGCTGCATCGACGCCCTGACGGAACTGCTCACTCACTACGAAGCGCTGCGTGAACGACTACCCGAGAGCTGGCACACCGCCAGCAGGCAGCTGCATAGCGATCCGGACTTCGTGTCTTTAGAGGACGCGGCCCTGCAGCGCATTGCACGGAGCAACAGCTGGTTCGAGTACAAGCTCATATCGCAGCTGCATGCCGCCATGGACCTGGTCATACCAAAGCTGCGCGATGTGGCGAACCTGATCGCCATTCGTACCCGGGAGATCGCGCTCGGTGCCGCCGGCCGCAACCAGGCGCTTCTGTCGCTGTGCCTGACAGGCTTCAACAGCTATCTACGCACGACCATCCGTGCCCAGGATCCACGCACCGCCTACTATGTGCTGAGCCAGTATCGGCAGACCGCCGAGGCACTCTTCCAGCAGGGCGAAGATCGTTTCGGCCTCGACATCGTGCGGCGCTTGCAATACTACGCCGGTATCAGCTTCGGCGCGGGCCAGCCGTTCATTCTCGAGGTGTGTGCCTACGACATCGTGCAGCTTCTGCAGATCTGCCTGCCGGGCAAGCCGCAGCACGCCGACCACCTGCTCGACGTGCTTCTGGATCTCGACCGACCGTTTCGTACCGACGAACAGGCCGCGACCGCCGCGGGTGTACGCCGAGCGCAGATTCGCGCCGCGGCCGTTCTGCTCGATGCAGACGAAGCAGAACGCGCGGATCGCGTGATTATCGATCTGGCGAACGAGACGCAGCTGTCCATCGGCCACCTCATCGATGAATTAGGCGCAGAAGAAGAAGCCGAGTATTGGGAGCTGACGCCACGCGGGGTGAACTTCGCCTACCTTGAGCCTGAGCTGAGGAGGCAACTCGACCAGGTGCGCG
>JAUILW010000842.1 GCA_030432795.1 Gammaproteobacteria bacterium | reverse complement strand
TGGAGAACAGCAGCGCCCAGTTCCATTCCAGAAACAGGCGCACCTTGCGAGCGAACGTGGGAATGCGCGACAGATAGAACGCCCGCCACAGAAACCAGGCGGCGAGCCCTGATATGCGCAGCCCGAACACCTCTGCCACCGCCTTGCGATGACCGATGGCGGCCAACTGACCACGCGCGATGTATGAAAAATTCTTGAGCGGCTCACCGCGAACGCTGCGCACGATGTTGCGCGCCAACTCATCTGCCTGCTGCACCGCAAACTGGGCGGTAGTTGGCGACCGCTCGCCGGTAGCGCCGTTTGGCACAACCGCACAGTCACCCAGCGCCCAGATACCTTCCTCACCGGGCACCGCAAGCGTGCCGTCCACCGGCACTTTGCCCTCGGCATCAGCAAACGGTAGTTCGGCAATGAATCGGTGCGGCGTGGTGCCGATCGTGTTGACGATGGTATCCGCCTGGATGCGTTCGCCACTGGTGAGGGTGGCGCCGCCCGCGTCCACCGACGCCACCCGAGCGTTGAGGTGCACGACGATGCCACGCTGCGCCATGAGCTTCTGCGCGTAACGGCCTAACGGTTCGGACACTTCCGGTAGCAGACGGTCGCGGCTGTGCACGATGTGTACCCGGCAGGATCCCTGCTCGACGCGTTTGAAGAGACGTGTTGCGTCGTTGAGCAGATCCTGAATCTCGCCAGCGGCCTCTACACCGCTGAACCCGCCGCCAGCAACTACGAAGTTGGTCAGATGGTCGCGCCGGTCATCGTCGTAACACAGCGTCGCCTCTTCGAGTTGTCCGATGACGCGATTGCGCAGGTAAAGCGCATCGCCCAGGCTCTTGAGGGGCACACCGTGCTCGGCCATTCCAGGGATGAGGTCCATGCGCGCGGTGAGGCCTGCCGCCAGCACGAGATGATCGTAACGGATGCGGTCACGGCTCGGCTGATCGTACTCCACATACCGGTTCGCCAGATCGATGCGGCTCACCACCACCATGCGGGTGCGGGTACGTCGCAGGATGTGACGAAGCGGCGCCACCGCATGCCCGGGCAACAACGAAGCACCCACGACTTCTGGCAGCAGCGGGTTGTAGGTGATGACGTTCGACTTGCTGAGAAGAAAGATGTCCCAACCATCGTCGAGCGCGCGCTCCAGATGCCGGGCGATGGCGGCTCCAGCAAAGCCGCCGCCTACGATGACGACGCGCTTGTTGCCATCCTCCCACTCGGTGTTGAGCTGCAGTGGATGTGTCATGGCCTCCCCTTCAATGCCTAACGGACCCGGGGTGAGACCACCCTACGACGGATTCGTTCGCACCGAGCGGCGCCGGTTTCGACGGTGCTGTAACGCCAGTTGTAATAAGTCGCGCCCTCGTTCGTACTTCTTACCGACAGCCCGGAAAACGCCAGTGGCCAGAAACACAGCCTTCGAAATTCTCTATGCGGACTATTACCCCCGCGTCTTCGGGCTGTGCCGGCGACTGTTGAGCTCTGAGGAGCGGGCAGAAGACGCAACCCAAGAGACATTCATGCGCGCCTACAGAAACTTCAACCGCTA
>JAUILW010000841.1 GCA_030432795.1 Gammaproteobacteria bacterium | reverse complement strand
CTAAGCTGTTGTTTTCTAATCGATGGCAACAATGCCACGAAACTATGTCGCTGCGGCCGCCTCGGCGACCCGCGCGCTGCGTGCCGCTGCTCGCCCGACCAGGTGCGCAACTACCAGCAGCGCATCTCCGGTCCGCTGCTCGACCGCATCGACCTCAACGTCCACGTCAAGCCGGTCAGCCCGCTGGCCCTGGACCATGCCGACCACGGCCTGGCTACCGCCGACGCCCAGGTCGTGGTCGCTCGCGCCCGCCAGCGCCAACTGGCCCGCCAGGGTGTCGCCAACGCCGGCATTGCGCCGCGCGACGTGGCATCGCTGTGCGCCCTCGACACCCAGGGCAGCGCGCTCATGCAGCGTGCCGTGGACACATTCCACCTCTCCGCCCGCGCCTATCACCGGGTACTCCGCGTTGCGCGTACGATTGCGGACCTGGAGGGTACCGAGCGCGTAGGGACGGAACACGTCGCGGAAGCGGTCCAGTACCGGGTATTGGAGGGTACATAGAAAGAGGACTTTCCGATCAGTACACGAGTTCCCGGTACAGGCCACGCTCGGCAGGTTCATCGACTGCGCCGTCAAACGTGGAAGTGCCCCGCAAGGGTGCGTGTTACCTCCATCCGTACATCGTCAAGTGATCGCTGCCAGAATACGCGGCCGCGGCGCACAAAGTGGTGTCCCGCGAGACGGCCATTCCTGGACTCGATCACTTGTCCGAATTCATCGATCATTGCCGGATCGTAGCCACTGTTGCCCGTCAACAGCAGAAAAGTTCTGCGACCGGCAAAATGGGTAGCGTCGACGAACGCCCACAGAGGCACCGCCGGTCGAAACATCCAAACCGGCGAGCAAAGAACAATTGATTCGTAAGGTGCGATATCCAATGCCGCATGATGCAAATCGGCGGAAACGCTGCGGGCTCTCGCGTCCCGAATCGCCCGAAACTGGCCGTCCAGGCTGCGGGGATAATCTGGCGAGTCTATGGCAAGGAGGTCGGCATCGAGGATATGTGCGGCTTGCTTGGCTGCCGCGAGTGTATTGCCGGACCTTGAGTAGACGGCCACCAGGGTTCTCGCGCTTTCTGCTCCGGTTCGCCGGTAGGGCGGGCTGTACACCCAGCGCTGGTCCTTGTAGATGACGAGTCCAGCCCACCCCGTCGCTGCTGCACCGAGCGCACCGGAAATTCCCAGTACGAGCCGACGCCTGTGCCTGGAGGCCGGTTCCAATCAGCTGTCCGCTATGAACAAGGACAGCAACAAGCGGGTCGGAGAATAGCTCGCTTGAACCGAATCCGCCTTGCCTTCAATGCATATGCCTCTCGAAGAAGGAGAGCACCTTTTCCGGATGGCGTCCAAAGTGATTGTAGCCATCCCTGAAGCGATGAGGCGTGTTCTCAATCCAAAAGAGTTCCTTCTCGTCGCTTCCGAGTAGATCGAAAGTTTTCTGCGCGTCTTCCGGGTTTCGAGTCCAGGCATCTTCCAGCACCTGTACCATCAGCACCGGCATGGTCACGCTGTGCGCCCACAGATGAGGTGTCATTTCGGCCGCCACGCAGGCT
>JAUILW010000840.1 GCA_030432795.1 Gammaproteobacteria bacterium | reverse complement strand
TTCTGGCTGAGCACCATTCGCTGGATGCAGCGCACCCAGAAGCTATGGCAGATACCCGAAGACCAGGAAACGGCGCTCATCAGTTACCTGACGCGCAACTACAACGAAGACGACTGGGGCCGGCGGCCACCCCTACCCCCTTCGCTGCTGCCATCACACGCAAGCGAAGCCGCCCATGCAAATCAACCGGAGCAGCCATGAACGCCATCACGCCCTTCCGCATCGACGTACCCCAACAGGACCTCGACGACCTGCGCCGGCGCCTGCAGGCCACGCGCTGGCCCGACGCCGAGACTCCAAACGACTGGAGCCAGGGGGTGCCGCTGGCCTACGCACAGGAATTCTGCGGCTACTGGGCCGACGGCTACGACTGGCGTGCACGCGAGGCGGCGCTGAACCGGTTCGATCAGTTCACCACCACCATCGATGACCTATCCATCCATTTCATTCACGTCAGAAGCGCCGAGACGGATGCTCGCCCCCTGCTCATCACCCACGGCTGGCCGGGCTCCGTGGTGGAGTTCAGCAAGGTCATCGCTCCATTGACAGACCCGGTAGCCCACGGCGGCCGTGCGCAGGATGCCTTTCACGTGGTGTGCCCGTCGCTGCCGGGCTACGGCTTCTCCGGCAAACCAACCACGCCCGGCTGGGGTGTGGCGCGTATCGCTGAAGCATGGAACACGCTGATGGCTCACCTGGGATACGACCGCTACTTCGCCCAGGGCGGCGACTGGGGTTCTGCGGTGACCACAGCCATCGGCATACAGAATCTCGGCGCCTGCGCTGGTGTGCATGTAAACATGCCCAACGCCGGCGCCACGCGGGAAGCGCTGGACAACCCTACGGACGCTGACAAGCACGCCCTGGCGCGCGCCAAAGAGTACCAGGACGTGGACGCGGGCTACTCCAAACAGCAGAGCACACGGCCGCAGACCCTGGGTTATGGCCTCGCCGACTCACCGGCCGGCCAGGCCATGTGGGTGCTGGAGAAGTTCTGGAAGTGGACCGACTGCAATGGCCACCCGGAAAATGTGCTCAGCCGCGACGAGCTGCTGGATAACATCATGCTCTACTGGCTGACCAATTCCGGCGCCTCCAGTGCGCGGCTGTACTGGGAGAGCTTCGGCACCGCATTCGGCGGCGGCGCCGACAACACGGTGAAGCTACCCACCGGCTGCACCATCTTCCCCAAGGAGATCGTGCCCACGCCGCGCAGCTGGGCGGAGCGACGCTATACCAACATCGTCTACTGGAATGAGGTAGCGCAGGGCGGCCATTTCGCGGCATTCGAGCAACCGGAGATCTTCGTCGATGAACTGCGGCGCTGTTTTTCGCTGATGGGCTGACTTTATTCGCCTGCAGGCGATTGATTTTCCGCGCCCGCCCGACTAACCGATAACGTCTGGTGGAGCCGCTGGTTGGACAACAACACCCTTGCGACAGATCCCTACGGTGGCGACGCCGCTCGGAACTACGAGCTGCATCACGACAAGCGTCTGCGCAACCGGCTGACCACCTGGCGAGAACGCCGTGTCCTCGCGCTGGCGATGGCCGCAAG
>JAUILW010000839.1 GCA_030432795.1 Gammaproteobacteria bacterium | reverse complement strand
ACCGGCTGCGAGCTGGAACCCCTGCGCGATGTGGATCAGCTCGTGCTGAACAATGTAATCGTGCGCGGCCACCCGGAGCTCGAGGGCGTGCTGGTGGTGGATGTCTTGTTCGTCAACGCGGCAGACTTCCCGCAGGCCTGGCCTGAGATTGAGCTGTCTTTCAACACCAACGCGGGACAACTGGTGGCCTGGCGACGCTTCAAGCCTGAAGAATACCTGGCGGGCGCGTTTGTCGGATCGCGAGAGATCGCTGCCAAAACACCTGCTCACGTTTCCGTTGAGATCAAGGACCCTGGTCCGGGCTCCGACCGTTACGAAGTGAGCTTGCGGTGACTGTCGCTCTGGCTGTCGATGGGCAGGATGACCGTGTGGTGCGGATCGGACCTGTTGCGCTTCGCAATCGCGTGCTGCTGGCGCCCATGGCGGGCCTGACCGATGCGCCTATGCGCCGGCTGGCCTGGCAATTTGGCGCGGGCTACACGGTGGGTGAGATGGTGGCTTCGAGGGAGGATCTCTGGCACACCGAGAAGTCCTCGACACGACGGCAACAGCTTCCTGGCTCCGGCCCCATGGTCGTACAGATTGCCGGCAGCGATCCTGCCGCCATGGCGGACATTGCCCGGCGGCATGCAGACGACGGGGCTGAGGTTGTCGATATCAACTTCGGCTGTCCGGCGAAAAAGGTATGTCGTCGTGCTGCCGGCTCTGCACTCATGGCTGAGCCTTTTCTGGTGGGGCGGATCGTCGAGGCGGTGGCGGCTGCCGTGCCCGTGCCGGTGACCGCAAAAATGCGCACGGGAACCGACCCTGACAATCGCAACGGTGTGGCGATCGCGCGCATTGCGGAGGCCGCAGGTGCGCAGGCGCTCACGGTGCATGGACGAACCCGGGCCTGCCGCTTCAAAGGCGCGGTTGAATACGATACGGTGCGCGCCGTCAAAGCCGCTGTGTCCGTGCCGGTGTTTGCCAATGGCGACATCGTCAGCAGCGCGCAGGCGCAAGCCGTGCTGCGTTATACAGGTGCCGATGGTGTCATGATCGGCCGGGCGGCGGTCGGGCGGCCCTGGTTGCTTGGTGAAATCGCCGGAGCGCCCGAACCGCCGCGACAGGCGCGCTGGCAGGCTGCAATGGCACAGGTGCAAGGGAGCCTCGAGCTCTACGGCGCCAAGGGTTACCGCGTAGTGCGCAAACACATAGAACAATACCTGCTGCATCTGGGGCACGGCAGCAGGATGGGGGAATTCAATCGGCTGGAGTCGGGTGAAGCGCAGCTTCGCTGGCTTGGCAGGTTGATGCAAGACGATCTGGAAAGGGACCAAGATGACAATGAAACCAGTGCGGGCGCTTGTCAGCGTATCGGACAAGACGGGCATTGAAGCTTTCGCCGAAGGCCTGGCTGCCCACGGCGTAGCCTTACTCTCCACCGGGGGCACCCACAAAGCGCTGATGAGCGCAGGCGTTGAGGTCGGTGAGGTGTCGCAGTACACCGGTTTTCCCGAGATGATGGACGGCCGCGTAAAGACGCTGCACCCAAAGGTACATGGCGGCATTCTCGGGC
>JAUILW010000838.1 GCA_030432795.1 Gammaproteobacteria bacterium | reverse complement strand
CAGCGATCGATTGCGTCTGCGGCATCCACCGGCAGAGGCACGTTGGTGTACACCTCGCCCAGAAAAAACCAGGAACCGGCTTCCTCGTTCAGCACGAGGCTGTGTCGTCCCACCCAGCCATGGCCGGACTTAACCGCTAAGGCCTTTTCCAGAACCGGGGCTGAGTCGGTGAACGCCCGATAGCGGTGGTCGAACGGCTGCACCGCTGCGTTCAGGCGATCCGCGACCCGTGCCAGGCGTCGGCGCAGCACCTTGTGATAGTCGCGGCCTAACGCATAGCGAGAGATATAGGCACGATCTCCATCTTGCAGCACCTGCAGCGGTGCGCTGCCGTTGTGCAGATACGGCATGCGCGCGACGATGACCCGGCACACGCCTTCCACCAACAGTTCAGGGTGCAGCCGCTTATCTACGTTTTCGGCGAGGTACGCCATGCTGCCGTGGTGACCGGCATCGAGCCATGCCTGGTAGCGCTTGGCGTGCGCGCTCAAATCGATATCTGTTACGCGAACCGCATCGAAGCCGTGCTCCGCAGCGGCGTCTGCGACCAGCGTCTTGAGCGCATCCAGCTGCGCAGGCTGGAAAGTTGGGATGCCTGATGAGTGCTGCATGCTCACTGAGATTCCTCCAGCTTCTGCTGGACGCCTTTTATCGCCTTCCATCCCATGGGCAACAGCCGAAGCAGGTTAACGCTGCGATATTGATCGTCCAGCCTCAACACCTCGCGGCGCAACTCAGCGCGCTGCTCTGCCACCAGTGCGGACTGCAGAGGATCGTTCGGGTCGAGTGCAGCCAGGCCTTGGGCCTTCGCCAGCAGCGTCTGTGCGCGCTGCATGTCATCGTCGAACGACGCCTTGTCTGTCTCGTCTGCGAACAGGTTTTCAAGCAGATCCGCCTCGGGTGCGAATGCCAGTTCGTGCGCGCAACGATGCACGATGTTTGCGCGCTCCATCGGTAGGCAGGGTGCGGTTGGGGCACGCTCCGGCTGATAGGCGTCGGCCACAGCTTTTGCGGTAAGGACTATCGCCGTGCGCGGTATCGTTTCTGCAGGTTCCTGGCGGCTGGTGGCAGGATTGACGGGCCGGGCAGGCTTCGGTGGTGCGAACGTAACGGGCTTCGGTTCTACCGGTGTTGAAGATGCTGGCGGTTGCTCGGCTTGTGTCTCTGGACGCGGTTGAGCGGATGGCGCGAGGGAGATATTCAGCGATCGCTCCGGTGGGGCGGAGGGCGGATGCGATGGCTGCCAGTACACGGCCAGCACCACGTGCAGCGCAACGCTGGCCGCGACGGCAAAAGCGATCGGTGCTCGGCGGTACATACGCTATCCGCTTCGCTGGAATAGGCTGGCCATCAAATCACACTACCGCAGGGCAAGGCGAGATGGCATCGGCCTGTTTTCAACAGGTTGAAGGAGCCAGTTACGTATACTACGGCCGTGGAAAGACTCTATACCGCTGCTGAGAGCCGTGAGGTAGACCGCCGCGCAATCGAAGATTGTGGCGTGGCGGGCTTCGACCTCATGTGCCGGGCGGCCCGCTTCGCAAGCGATGTGTTCACGGC
>JAUILW010000837.1 GCA_030432795.1 Gammaproteobacteria bacterium | reverse complement strand
ACGGCGAGCTGTCCGCCGAGGAGATCAAGGCCGCCATTCGTCAGCGGACGCTGGCCAACGAGATCGTGCCGATGTTCTGCGGCAGCGCCTTCAAGAACAAGGGCGTGCAGGCGATGCTTGACGCCGTTGTCGACTACATGCCGAACCCCACCGAGGTGCCGTCCATTCGCGGCCTGCTCGAGGATGGCGAGGAAGGCGTGCGCAACTCCACCGACGACGAGCCCTTTGCCGCGCTCGGCTTCAAGATCATGACCGACCCGTTCGTCGGACAGCTGGTTTTCTTCCGGGTCTACTCGGGCGTGCTCAATGCCGGTGACAGCATCTACAACCCGATCAAGGGCAAGCGCGAGCGCATCGGCCGCATCCTGCAGATGCACGCCAACGAGCGTGCCGAGCTGAAGGAAGTGCGCGCCGGCGAGATCGCCGCTGCCGTCGGCTTGAAGAACATCACCACCGGTGACACCCTGTGCGATCCTGATCACGTGATCACCCTGGAGCGGATGGAGTTCCCGGATCCGGTGATCTCGCAGGCGGTGGAGCCGAAGACCAAGACCGACCAGGAGAAGCTCGGCATCGCCCTGTCGAAGCTGGCGCAGGAGGATCCGTCCTTCCGCGTGCGCACCGACGAGGAGTCCGGCCAGACCATCATCTCCGGCATGGGTGAGCTGCACCTGGAGATCATCGTCGACCGGCTGAAGCGCGAGTTCAAGGTGGACTGCAACGTCGGCAAGCCGCAGGTGGCCTACCGCGAGACCATCACCAACTCGGTCGAGCAGGAGTACAAGCACGCCAAGCAGACCGGTGGTCGCGGCCAGTACGGCCATGTCTGCCTGCGCATCGAGCCGCAGGAAGCCGGTGCCGGCTTCGAGTTCGCCGACGAGATCAAGGGCGGCGTGGTGCCGCGCGAGTACATCCCGGCGGTGGAGAAGGGTGTTCGCGAGGCGCTGGAATCCGGCGTGGTCGCGGGTTACCCGGTGGTCGACGTTCGTGTCGCCCTGTACTTCGGTTCCTACCACGAGGTGGACTCCAGCGAGCACGCCTTCCGCGCAGCCGCCATCCAGGCCTTCCGTGAAGGCTGCCAGAAGGCCAAGCCGGTTCTGCTCGAGCCGATCATGGCGGTCGAAGTGGTTACGCCGGAAGAGTACATGGGTAACGTCAATGGCGAGATCAATTCCCGTCGCGGCATCATCCAGGCGCTGGAGGATGCACCGTCGGGCAAGATCATTCGCGCCGAGGTGCCGCTGGCCGAGATGTTCGGCTATGCCACCACCCTGCGTTCCGCTACCCAGGGCCGGGCGACCTACTCGATGGAGTTCAAGCGTTATGCCCAGGCGCCCAGCAACGTCGCCGAAGTGGTGATGAAGAAAGCCAGCTAACCGGCTGATCGTGCATCCGGTTACGTTACTGAAATCGTTCAGATAGAGGAAATCCTACCGTGTCGAAATCGAAATTTGAGCGCTCCAAGCCGCATGTGAACGTTGGGACGATTGGTCATGTGGATCATGGCAAGACGACGTTGACGGCGGCGATCACGAAGGTGCTGTCGTCGAAGTTTGGAGGCG
>JAUILW010000116.1 GCA_030432795.1 Gammaproteobacteria bacterium | reverse complement strand
ACCTCGGGCCGTCTCACGTAGACGTGGGCAAGCTTGCCTCGAAATACATGGAAGAGAGCGCCACGTCGGAGATCACACCGCTGGAATTCGTGCAGCGTGAGTGTGCGGAGGTCATCGGCCGGCACGTGCCGCCGATCGCGCGGCCGCAGGACGTTGTGCTGTACGGATTCGGCCGCATCGGCCGGCTGCTCATGCGGCTACTGGTGGAAAAAACCGGCAGCGGGGCGCAGCTGCGTCTTCGTGCCATCGTCGTGCGCAAGGGAAGCGAGGACGACCTCATCAAGCGGGCATCGCTCCTGCGTCGCGATAGCGTGCACGGCGGTTTCCAGGGCACCCTGCGGGTAGATGAAGAGAACTGCTGCATCATCGCCAACGGCAATGTGGTGCGGGTGATCTACGCCTCCAGCCCCACCGAGGTGGACTACACCCAATACGGCATCGACAACGCCATCGTCATCGACAACACCGGCGCCTGGCGTGACGAGGCAGGCCTCAGCCAGCACGTCAAGGCCAAGGGCGCATCCAAGGTGATCCTCACCGCGCCGGGGAAAGGCAAGATCAAGAACATCGTCTCTGGCGTGAACTCCCAGGACGTGGACCCCAAGGACTCGATTCTGGCGGCGGCTTCCTGCACCACCAATGCCATCGTGCCGGTGCTCAAGGTCATGAACGATGAGTTCGAGATTGTCTCCGGTCACATGGAGACGGTGCACTCGTACACCAACGACCAGAACCTGATCGACAACTACCACAAGAAAAATCGCCGGGGCCGTGCAGCGCCGCTGAACATGGTGATCACCGAGACCGGAGCCTCCTCGGCAGTGACCAAGCTGCTGCCGGAGCTCGACGGCAAACTTACCGGCAACGCCATTCGCGTGCCTACACCGAACGTGTCGCTCGCCATCCTCAACCTGCAGCTCAGCCGCAACGTGACCAAGGACGAGGTCAACGACTTCCTGCGTAAGGCGTCGCTGTTCAGCACGCTGCAACGGCAGATCGACTTCACCATGTCGCCGGATGTGGTGTCTTCGGACTTCATCGGCAACCGGCACGCCTGCATCGTCGACGGTGGCGCCACCATCGTCAAAGACAATGCAGTGGTGCTGTATGTCTGGTACGACAACGAGTTTGGCTATGCCTGCCAGGTGGTGCGCGTCGTGCAGCGTTGGGCCGGTATCCAGTACCCGTTGATACCCAAGGACTCTGCAGAGCTCGGCTTCTAGTTGACTGCATAGCGGATGGAGCCCCGCATGCGCGGAAGGCTGAAACAGGAGAGGGGGGCGTCATGCCCCTCTCGCATTTTCGGGGCGGCAATACCGTCACTAATTCACTTTCGCCGTGGCGAAAGTGAATTAGTGACGGGTATAATGCGCCCGGCCTGCGATGGCGCTTTGACCTTCCGAACTCCCCGCACGCCAGAAACTTACTAGACTGAACTTGCAGTACTGACATAGAACCGCGTCGCAAGCCTGTGTGCCTGCGATTCTCAGAGCTGTTTGCGAACAGAAATTCCCGGAACCAATTGATGATCGAGACTAAGAAAGGACTTTGCCTCCCGATCGCCGGTGCTCCCTCGGACGAGATCGATGACGGTCGTACAGTCACCCAGGTGGCTGTGCTCGGCGGCGATTATCCGGGTATGAAGCCGACGATGAAGGTGGCCGAGGGCGACGCCGTACAGGCAGGTACGGTGCTCTTCGAAGACAAGAAAAACCCCGGCGTGCTCTTTACTTCCCCGGCAGCGGGCAAGATCAATGCCATTCATCGCGGCGAGAAGCGTGCGCTTCTCAGCGTCGTGATCGATGTGGAGGGTGATCGGTCCAAGGTATACGAATCCTACGGTCCGCAGGCCATTCACCGCCTGAAGCGTGACGTAGTTGTCAAGCAACTCACCATGAGTGGCCTCTGGACGAGCCTACGCACGCGGCCCTACAGCAAGGTTCCAGGCCTGGAAGCGGAGCCGCACGCTATTTTCGTTACGGCGATGGACAGCAACCCGCTGGGTGTCAACGCCAGCCTCGTGATCAGCGAGCGGGCTGAGGAATTCGCGCTGGGTCTGGATGTGCTGGCGAAGCTCACCGAGGGCGCCGTGCACGTCTGTCAGGAGCCGGGCAAGCGATACCCGGTAGGCCATGACAAGAAAGTCAAAGTGCACGAGTTTTCCGGGCCCCACCCGGCGGGACTGCCCGGCACCCACATCCACTTCGTGGATCCGGTCGGCCCAGGCAAGAGTGTGTGGTACATCGGCTACCAGGACGTCATTGCCATCGGCAAGCTGTTCCGCGATGGCAAGATCGATTCCAGCCGCGTGGTGGCCCTGGGTGGCCCTGGCGTAAGCAAGCCCCGCCACATCCGCACGCTGGTAGGCGCCAATCTGGTGGAGCTCACCGCTGGAGAGCTCGCCGAAGGTGAGCAGCGCGTGATCTCCGGATCTGTGCTGGCAGGCCATCTGGCAGCAGGCCCTCGGCAGTTTCTCGGCCGCTACCACAATCAGGTGTCGGTACTGCCGGAGGAACGTGAGCGGCATCTGTTCGGCTATCTGTCACCCGGGCTCAACCGTCATTCGGTGTTTCCGGCGTTTCTTTCCAAGTGGTTTGGCGAGAAGAGCGTGGCGTTTTCCACCACGACAAACGGCAGCACGCGGGGCATGGTACCCATCGGCACGTTCGAGCAGGTCATGCCGCACGACATGCTGCCCACGCAGCTGCTGCGCAGCCTGCTTGTGGGCGATCTGGATACTGCTATTGCCCTCGGATGCATGGAGCTCGACGAGGAAGATATTGCCGTGTGCACCTACGCCTGTCCCGGCAAGTACGAGTACGGTCCCGTGCTCCGTGAAGTGCTCACCGTGATCGAGAAGGAGGGCGCATGAGCCTCAGATCGTTCCTGGACGACATCGCCCCGAACTTCGAAAAGGGTGGCAAGTTCCAGTGGTTGTATCCGGCCTATGAGGCTATCGACACGGCCCTGTACACCCCGCCCACGGTTACGGGCGGTCCCTCCCATGTGCGTGATGCGCTGAATCTCAAGCGCATCATGATGACGGTATGGCTCGCGGCGTTCATTCCGGTGCTCGTCGGCAGCTACATCGTCGGCTTTCAGGCGAACACGGCGCTCGCCGAGATGGGTGCTGCGACCATCAATGACTGGCGCGCGATCATCCTCGATCCGCTGACATCCTACGATCCGGGCAGCCTGTGGGACTGTCTGGTGCATGGGCTGGTGTACTTCGTACCGCTTTACATCGTCGTGTTCGGCACCGGCATCCTCTTTGAGATCTGGTTTGCCAGCAAGCGCGGCCACGAAGTGAACGAGGGTTTCTTCGTGACCTCCATTCTCTTCACGCTGACGCTGCCTGCCGGCATGCCGCTTTGGATGGCTGCCATCGGCGTGGCCTTTGGTGTAGTCATCGGCAAAGAGGTGTTCGGCGGTACCGGCAAGAACTTCCTCAACCCGGCACTCACCGGACGCGCATTCCTGTACTTCGCCTATCCGGCAGAAATATCGGGCGACTCTGTGTGGGTTGCGGTGGATGGCGTGACTCAGGCAACGCCGCTGGGCAACGCAGCCCTCGGTGAGCCCTACGGGTTAGATTGGATGACCGCGTTCCTCGGCAACATGCCGGGCTCCTTTGGTGAGACTTCGACGCTGGCGATTCTCATCGCTGCACTCATCCTCGTTGCCACGCGCATTGCCTCGTGGCGGGTGATGGCGGGTTGCGTCATTGGCCTCGTGGCGATGACCCTGGTGTTCAACGCCATCCCGTCATCCAACCCCATGTTCACCATGCCGTTCTGGTGGCACCTGGTGCTCGGCGGCTTCGCTTTCGGGGCGGTGTTCATGGCCACGGATCCCGTGTCGGCTTCCATGACCAACACCGGGCGCTGGTACTACGGCATTCTGATCGGCGTGATGTGTGCGCTGATCCGGGTGGTGAACCCGGCGTTTCCCGAAGGCATGATGCTGGCCATTCTGTTCGGCAACCTGTTTGCTCCGCTCATCGACCACTACGTGGTGCAGGGCAATATCAAACGGAGGCTCGCTCGTGTCTAACTTCAATAAGGACGGCCTCGGCAACATCCTGTTCGTCGCCATTGCCGTGTGTCTGGTGTGCTCCATCGTCGTTTCCGGTGCGGCCGTTGCGCTCAAGCCTGCGCAAATGAAAAACCGTGAGCTGGACCAGAAGCAGAATATTCTGCGTGCAGCGGGCATGCTGCCCGCCGACAGCAACGTTGCTGCGGATGGACGAGGGGTAGAGGAACTCTTCGCCTCCTTCACCGCCCGCGCTGTGCACCTCGATAGCGGTGAATACGCCAACGACATCGATGCGTCGAGCGTGGATCCCATTCGTGCCGCCAAAGATCCGGCTGCTTCCCGGGATCTCGATGATGGCGAAGACATCGCCACCATCGGTCGCCGGGAGAACGTCTCGGTGGTGTACGTGATGGAAGGCGATGACGGCATTGAGAAGCTGGTGTTACCAGTGCGCGGCTACGGCCTGTGGGGCACGTTGCTGGGTTATCTCGCACTCGATGGCGACCTTGAGACGATTTCCGGTCTCGGTTTCTACGATCACAAGGAAACCCCCGGGCTCGGCGGCGAAGTGGACAACCCGAAGTGGAAAGCGGGTTGGGTGGGTGTTCGTCTTTACGATGACGAGCACAACCCGTCGGTGGATCTGGTGAAGAGCCGGTCCGCGGAAGGTAACCCGGCCGCTGCCTACGAGGTGGACGCGCTGTCCGGGGCTACCTTCACCACACGTGGTGTTGAGAACCTGGTTAATTTCTGGACCGGTGAGCTGGGTTTCGGTCCTTTCATCAAGAATCTGCGAGCAGGGGCGTAAGACATGAGTGCAGCACCCAAGGAAGTTCTGGTCGACCCGATCTTCAACAACAACCCCATCGCGCTGCAGGTGCTCGGCATCTGTTCGGCGCTGGCGGTGACCATCAGCATGTCGACGACGCTGGTGATGTGTGCGGCGGTGATCTTCGTGACCACCATGTCGAACCTTGCGGTATCGCTGATCCGCACACGCATCCCCACCAACATCCGCATCATTGTGCAGATGACGATCATCGCGTCGCTGGTGATCGTCGTGGATCAGGTGCTCAAGGCGGTGGCCTACGACATCTCCAAGTCGCTGTCGGTGTTCGTCGGGCTGATCATCACCAACTGCATCGTCATGGGCCGCGCGGAAGCCTTCGCCATGCAGAACGGCCCGTTGCTGTCGGCGTTGGATGGCTTTGGTAACGCTCTGGGTTATAGCGTCATTCTCATTGGCGTGGCGCTGATTCGCGAGCCGCTGGGCTCCGGCACGATCCTCGGTTTCGAGATTCTGCCCACCACCGCCAACGGTGGCTGGTACCCGGCCAACGGCATGCTGCTGCTGTCGCCCAGCGCGTTTTTCATCATCGGTCTGTTCATCTGGGCCATTCGCGCCTGGAAGCCGGATCAGGTGGAGGAGGCCGAGTTCGAGATCGCCTCCAACGTGCAGTACAGGGAGGCGATGTAAGTGGAACACTATCTGAGCCTGTTCGTACGGGCCGTATTCATCGAGAACATGGCGCTCACGTTCTTTCTGGGCATGTGTACGTTCATCGCTATCTCCAAGAAGATTTCCACGGCCATCGGCCTGGGTATCGCCGTGGTGGTGGTGCTCGGCATCACCGTGCCGGTGAACAACCTGATCTTCAACTATCTGCTGCGTGAAGGCGCGCTCGCCTGGGCGGGATTTCCGGATGTGGATCTGAGCTTCCTCGGCTTTCTCTCCTACATCGGCGTGATCGCCGCCATGGTGCAGATCCTGGAGATGGTGCTCGACCGGTTCGTGCCGTTTCTCTACAACGCACTCGGTGTCTTCCTGCCGCTGATCACCGTGAACTGCGCGATTCTCGGTGCATCGCTGATGATGGTGGAGTCGGATCAGACCTTCGCCGAAGCGACGGTGTTTGGCCTTGGTGCCGGTGTGGGTTGGGCGCTTGCCATCACGCTGCTTGCCGGCGTGCGCGAAAAGCTCAAGTACAGCGATGTTCCGGAAGGGCTGCGCGGGCTTGGCATCACTTTCATCTGCGTCGGACTCATGAGCCTGTGCTTCATGTCGTTCGGCGGTATCGACATTTAACGGAGGCCGATGATGCTGGATACAACCATCCTCCTCGGCGTCGTCATGTTCACCGTGACGGTGCTGTTTCTCGTCATGGTGATTCTGTTCGCTCGCTCGCGCCTGGTGGCGTCTGGTGATGTCACCATCGAGATCAATGACGATCCCGAGAAGTCCATCACCGTGCCGGCCGGCGGCAAGCTCCTGCAGACGCTCGCGTCAAAGGGCATTTTCCTCGCTTCCGCCTGCGGTGGCGGTGGTACCTGTGCGCAGTGCCGGTGCCGGGTTACGGACGGCGGTGGCAGTATCCTCTCCACCGAGGAAGGGCACTTCACCCGGGGTGAAATCAGCGACAACTGGCGGCTGTCCTGCCAGGTGGCGGTAAAACAGGATCTCAAGATCGAGATTCCGGAAGACGCCATCGGCGTGAAGCGTTGGGAGTGCGAAGTTACCTCCAACCCGAACGTTGCCACGTTCATCAAGGAGCTCAACCTCAAGCTGCCGGAAGGCGAAAACGTCGGCTTTCGCGCCGGTGGCTACGTGCAGCTCGAGATCCCGCCCTACGAGATGCAGTACCGTGAGATCGACGTGGAGGAGGAGTACCACGGCGATTGGGATCGCTTCAACGTGTGGGACAACTTCTCCAAGGTCTCGGAGACCACCATCCGTGCTTACTCCATGGCGAACTATCCGGAAGAGCGGGGCATTCTCAAGTTCAACATCCGCGTCGCCAGCCCGCCTCCAGGTATGGATGTGCCCGCAGGCAAGATGTCGTCTTACGTCTTCAACCTGAAGCCTGGCGACAAGCTGACGGTGTTCGGGCCCTACGGCGACTTCTTCGTCAAGGACACGCCCAACGAAAAGATCTGGATTGGCGGCGGTGCCGGTATGGCGCCCCTGCGTTCGCAGATCTTCGATGAGCTCAAGCGCAAGGGTTCCACCTTCCCCATGAGCTACTGGTATGGCGCCCGTAGCTTGCGGGAGATGTTCTACGTGGAAGAGTTCGACGACCTCGCAGAGAAGTACGACAACTTCAAGTGGCACGTAGCGCTTTCGGATCCTCTGCCGGAAGACGATTGGAAAGGCCACGTGGGCTTCATCCACCAGGTGGTGTACGACAACTACCTCAAGGATCATCCCGCGCCGGAAGACTGCGAGTACTACCTCTGCGGACCGCCTCCAATGGTCGCAGCGGTGCTCAGCATGCTGGAGGATCTCGGCGTTGAGCCCGACAACATCCTGCTGGACGACTTCGGCGGCTGACCCCTCCCGCGGCCTATCGGGGTCAGAGTACCTCTTTACTCTGACCCCATGATTCCGTTACCGTTGGTGGCATCGTCTTTTGGAGGTGGTGAAAGTGGCCGCTTTTCTGAGGCCGTGCGACCGACGGGTTGCTTGCCACTGGGTGATGTACTCCGGGGTGGCAGATGGCTGAAGAAGACTACCGACATCCGGCAGCCATCGGAGTTTCCGATCACAACGGCTGGGCGGAGCTCGTTACCATCGGCGTCGAAGTCGGTGAGCCGACCATTGTCGACAGGCGCCATGTCGAACTCATCACCGATTCCCTGCCCGCGCAACCCTATCACCTGGACACCCTGGAACTGCCAGCCAGCGAGGCGGAAGCGCTGATCCAGCAGGTGCGGCAGCATGTGAATGCGCGCGCCCGTGAGGCAGTATCGGAACTTCTCGCCAGCCTCGACCCGGATATGTGGCGGGTCGATATCTTTACGATTCGCGAAGCGCCAATGGACGCCTTGCCTGATTCCATCGAAACCATCCGGAAGAGCCAGTCGATGCTGTACGCCGCGGACGGCATGATCTACCACGACGCGCTGGTGGCCGCCGCCGCGGAGCACAACCTCGAGATCGTGGGCTACCACAAGAACGACGTGCTCACGATCTGCTGCGATCGGCTCGAGTGTTCCGCTGATGAACTCGAGGAGATTCTGCTGCAGTTCGGCAAGGATGTGGGCAGCCCGTGGCAGAAGGAGCACCAGATGGCTGCGGCAGCGGCCATCGACGCACTGTACCGCTGATAGACCGTAAGACCACTATCCTCTGGGACCACGACGGCGTGCTGGTGCACACCGAGCCGTGGTACTACGAAGCCACGCGCCGCTGCCTCGCTGACTTTGGCCTGCCTCTGCCGCTGGATGGCTATCTGCAGGACATGAAGACCGGTCGCACCGCCTGGGAGCGGGCTCGGCAAAGCGGCTTCGATGATCAGCAGATTGCCGCGAAACGCGATGAGC
>JAUILW010000836.1 GCA_030432795.1 Gammaproteobacteria bacterium | reverse complement strand
GTGTCGAGCACCGGCACGATGACAATGCCGCCACCCACGCCCAACAGGCCGGCCAGCACGCCGCCAACCACACCGGTCGCCAGCATGAGAAGGACCAGCGGGATGTACGGCGCAAGCTCACTCATGACCGCTCGATCATAGGCGCTCCGATCACCGCGCGCATCCTCGGGTCAGCAGAGACTGGCCGCCGCCGTGAGCACGATCTCTTCCACTCCGGCGCCGCGGGAGAGATCCGCAACCGGTCGTGCAAAGCCCTGAAGCAGTGGCCCCACAGCCTCCGCGCCGGCGAGTTGTTGCACGAGCTTGTAGGCGATGTTGCCGCTATTGAGATCGGGAAACACCAGCACATTGGCAGCGCCGGCAACACCGCTCACATTGGAGACTTTACGTGCCGCAACCACCGCACTCAGCGCCGCATCCGCCTGCAGTTCGCCGTCTACCAGCAGCGCTGGGGCGCGCTCCCGCACTAACGCCACAGCCTCACGAACGGCGTCCACCGATTCGTGTTGGCCGCTGCCATGGGTGGAAAACGACAGCAGTGCTACCCGCGGCTCCACTGCCAACAGGCGTCGAGCACTCTGTGCGGAGGCGATGGCGATGTCGGCAAGCGTGCTCGCATCCGGAGAGACGTTCACTGCGCAATCTGCAAACACCAATGGTTGCTGCCAGGCTGGAGCGTGCATGAGAAAGCAGCTCGACGGGTTGCCTACCCCGTCTGCCAGGCCAATGCACAACCGTGCTGCTTCGAGCACCTGCCGGGTGGGAAGCACTGCACCGGCCACCATGGCATCTGCAGCCCCAGCGGCAACCATGGCCGCGGCGTTATACACAGGGCGTTTCAGGCGCCGGCGTACCATCTCTGCTTTGCCGCCCGGCCGATTCGCCAGATAAGCCGCAACAAAGGTATCAGGCACTTCGAGTTCGTCACCGCAAAGCAACGTGCACTCGCATCCCACCTCATCCCGCAGTCGCGCCGCTGCAGCCTGCACGCGGGCATCATCACCCTCTGGAAACACGATGTGCCCCGCTCGGGCGCGCGCCAGCAGCGCGCTCGCAAGCGTCACGCCTTGGCGAGCTTCTTCAGGGTATCGCCGAGAATCTCCGCCATTTCGTCGAGCTCTGCCTCTTCCATGACCAGGGCCGGTGCGACGATCGCTGCATCACCCGTTGTCTTGAGATGCAGGCCTGCGTCAAACAACATCCGTTGCAGCAGGTGCCCCCTTGCACCAGGCGCCCCTTTGGTCTCCACGTCGATGCCGACAAGCATTCCGTAACCCCGCACGTCCGCTACACCAGGAATGTTACGCAGCGCAAACATGCGATCGAGAAACTTTGGTGACAGCTCCTTACCACGCTCAAACAGACGATCGTTTTCATAGATATCGAGGGTCGCGATAGCAGCCGCGCATGCTACCGGATGCGCCGAGTAGGTGTAGCCATGCGCAAACTCCACAACGTAATCCGGATGCGCATCGAGCACCGCATCGTAAATACCCCGGCGACAAGCGACCGCACCCATCGGAATCGCACCGTTCGTGAGCGCCTTTGCCATGGTCATGATGTCTGGCGT
>JAUILW010000835.1 GCA_030432795.1 Gammaproteobacteria bacterium | reverse complement strand
CGGTCACCAGCCAGGACCGAAACGCCGCCGCCTGCATCTGGCCAAACGTGCGCAGGCCCTGAATGTCGCATTCCTGTGCGCTGCGGGCCCAGAGCTCGAACCGCCGCTCCACCGTCTTGGCCCAATCTGACGCCTCCGCAGGCGTCATGCCGAAGGTCTCGTTCTCCGGCAGGGCCTTCAGCTGCAGCCCCGTGCCCACCGTATTGGCCACACATTGCTCCATGGCACCAGCCAGCCAGCCGCTGTTGTGCAGCAGATCCTTGACCCGTGCCGCCGCATCATCCCAGGCCTCGCCGATATCGTCCTGCGCCTCCCGCAGCGCAGGCTTCCACCCCGCAAAGGTCACACCCCGGCCGCCGCGCATGTATTTGCCCGAGGGGCGGGGGAACGGGGCGGCAGTGGGCATCAGGGCAGGTGGCAGGGCCTTTGAGAACAGGCCACGAAGCTTTGACTTCACGAACATGTGAATTACCTCTTTCACGCTGCTGGAACGCGCGAACACGCAGCGTCACTGCAGGGCGTCGCTGCCGCCGCAGGTTTGGGAGGACTGTGCCGCTGGCGGCGACGCATCCAGCGCGTTTGAATTTGATCTTTTGCAGCGGTTCCGCCAGCGCTATGCCTCCACGGCGGCTGGTCTGCACCTGTTCTGCTCCAGTCGCGCGCCGCTGCCTCCGCCGTTGCTCGGAAATTGCGTTGACGGCAGCGGCGCAGTTCCCCGCAATTTTTTCTTCTTGTGTTCTTGAGTTTTCGTTTTTTTACTGGCTGCGCAGCCACATGTTTTGGCAATGGGTGGCTGCATGTGCTTTTTGTTGTGCGTTCCCCGGACATAGGCGCATGACAGAAGGCATCGGCAGCGCCCTCAAATGCTCCGTGTTGGTCTCGTTGATCCAGACAGAGGGCGCTGCCAAATCTACCGCTACCTTTTCAAAAGGAACGGCGCTCATCAGATGCGCCGGCATTGGACATCCCATGGCTTTTCGGGTCTTGATCCCCCTGCAGTGGGGGATTCGTGACGATACCGATCTGCATCCGCCCGGTTGCTGTGATGTTCGAAGGCACGCGCATTAACCGGGGTAACGGCAGCGCCCTCCTTTCAGTCGTTCGCTCACCTCGTTGGAGGGCGCTGCCATCTTGCGCGGTGGCCTGCCGCGCTGCGATCTGTGCACTCCGGCTTCCCTCGTGCGGACGCTGGCGCTATTTGTTCAGCCTGCTGCCGTGGCGCGCAAATCGCGCCCGCAGCGCGCCGCCGCCTCCGCTTCTGGGGGAACAGCGCGATGTTGGCGGCGGCGTTTCAGCATCCTCGCCACCCACCTGCGCCTGATCATGTGCGCCGGGCACCGCCGCCTCGCGCTTCGGGGCCCGCTCCACCCCCTCGGGAATGCGCTGCACATTCATCGTGTAGCCGATCGCGGCACAGAGCGCCTCGCAGTCGAGATAGTGGTTGTGCCGCGAGCGTTTCACCCAGACCGGCTTGCCCTCGATCACCACCCGGGCCTCCGAGGTCAGCTGCTTGCAATACTCCTCCGTGATCGCCTCATGCACATGAAACGCCCCCGGCTGATCCGCCGGTGTGC
>JAUILW010000834.1 GCA_030432795.1 Gammaproteobacteria bacterium | reverse complement strand
ATCAGTTGCGCCGCGCGCTGGAAGAGATGCGCAAGCGCATGGGTCAATAGCGGCCGCGGCTTACCGCCCAGAACAGAATGCCGGCCAGCACGATGCCGAGCCCCCACAGTGCCTCGGCAGGCCGCTCGACCAGCAGGTAGACCATCGTCCAGGTGGTGATGGCGATGAATATGAGCGGTGGGGCCGGGTAGAGTGGCATGGTGAAGGGCCGGTCGATGCCCTGGCGTCGCAGCAGAAAAACCCCGCAAACGGCTGCAAGCGTGTTCAGGGCCAGGGTGAAGCCTGTGAACAGCAGAATGGTGTCAAAGGCTGCGGTAAACACGAGCAGCAGCGATACGCCGCACTGAACGAGGATGGCGCGGCGCGGCACGCCGCCTGGTGAGGCGGCTTTAAGAAATCCCAGTGCGGGGAAGTCCTCACCGATGACCTGCAGTACCCGGGGACCCGCCAGCACCATGGCGCTGACGGTGGAGACGAGCAGCACAGCCAGCACCACACCCATGATGTCGCCGCCAGCGGTGCCGAACGCATGTGTTGCCGCGATGTGCCCGACCTCCACCTTGCCGACCATCGCATCGACCGGCGCGACGTAGAGAAACACGGTGTTGAGAGCCAGATAAAGCACCAGGACCAGGGTCGTGCCCAGGGTCAACACCCAGGGCAGCACCCGCTGCGGTTCGGCCAGCTCGTCGGAGAGGTAAGTGGCTGCGTTCCATCCGGTGTAGGCGTAATTCACGTAGATGAGTGACACCGCAAATCCCGCGGAGAGCACGTGCTCGAATGCGTCTGCTTCCAGCTGCCAGCTGAGCGGTTGCAGCTCGCCCACGACGAGGGGGGCGGCACACACAAACAGACCGATCAGCAGTACTTTTACGGCGGTTGCGGCGAGTTGGAAGCGGCCGCTGGCGCTGCGGCTTGCAGCATGCATGGTACCGACCACACAGATGAGCACCGCCGCGGCCCAGGTCGGCGATACGTCCGGCAGCACGGCACCGAGATAGGTGCCGAACGTGATGGCAGCGAGCGCCGTCGGAGCAGCGAAGCCGATGGTGGCCGATATCCACCCGGAAACGAAGCCGGCGGCGGGATGATAGAGCTGGCCGAGAAAGTTGTACTCGCCGCCGCTGCGCGGCAACGCCGCGCCCAGCTCCGCGTAACACAGCGCACCACACAGGGCGAGGATGCCGCCAATGACCCATAGCGAGATGATCAGTGTTGGAGAGCTGAATTCCAGCAGCTGAAAACCGAGGCTCGTGAACACCCCGGTGCCGATCATGTTGGCGACGACGATGCTGGCGGCGGTGGTTGGGCTGAACGTGGAACGCATCGGCGCAGCTTAGCATTCTGCGGATAGCGGCGATGTCCGACCGCCCGGCGCCAGTGTTGGCAAACCACCTGCGTTCGCGTGAAGATGGGGTATGGACACTTTCGCTGAACGCGCCTCAATACCTGTGGGTTACCGCATGCGCCGTGCACGCACCGAGGACTTCGACGTGCTTGCGCCGCTGTTTGCGGACCTGGCGGATTTCGATGTGCCGGAAAAACGCAATCCAGCCGATCTTTGGCAGAATGATCTGGAG
>JAUILW010000833.1 GCA_030432795.1 Gammaproteobacteria bacterium | reverse complement strand
CGACACCACACAGAGTGTGGAGACGGTCAACGGGCTCGCAGGCAAAGGCGGCGGTATGAGCGGTGCCGGCCCGGCCATTGGCGACGGCCACCTGGTGGTGAACTCGGGATATGGTCTGTACTTCCACGAACCCGGCAACCTGTTGCTGGTGTTTGCACCGGCAGAAGCACCGTGACCAACCCGATGCGGGAGAGCCCGCACCGGCTGAAGCTGGCGGTGTTTGGCGTCAACGTCAGCGGCGGCTGCGCCATGACCAGCGTTCCCGGCACCATCGAGGTCACCTGGCAGGAGAGCAAGCGCATCGCCATCGCCGCGGAGCGGGCGGGCATCGATGCGCTGGTGCCGGTGGCGCGGTGGCGTGGCATGGGTGGCGCTACCAACTTCAACCATCGAAGCTTCGACCCGTTCACCTGGGCGGCGGGCCTGGCGGCGGTGACGGAGCGTATCGCGCTGTTCGCTACGTGCCACGTGCCGACGGTGCATCCGGTGCGCGTGGCGAAGGAGTTCGCCACGGTTGATCACATATCCGGAGGGCGATTCTGTTTGAACATCGTCGCCGGCTGGAACCAGACCGAGATCGCCATGTTCGGCACCGAGCAGCTCGACCACGATGCGCGCTACGACATGGCGGAGGATTGGTTGGGGCTGATTCGTGCACTTTGGCGTGCGCAGGAGACGTTTCACTACCAGGGCGCTTACTTCGATTGCCCCAACGCCTACTCGGAGCCGTCGCCGGTCCAGGTGGAGCCCGTGATCATGAGCGCCGGCAACAGCCCGCGTGGTATTGAGTTTGCTGCCGCCAACGCAGACCTCAACTTCGTCGTCGCACCGGATCTCGCCGGCGCCGGCGAAGCGGCCCAGCGTGCCAAAGCTGCCGCCGCGAGCCACAATCGGGCGCTTTCGGTGTATGGGCAGGTCTATATCGTCTGTTGCGACACGGAGGCTGAAGCGGTAGCCATGCGCGACCGCTACGTGCACGAGCACGGCGACTGGGAAGGCGTGCGTAACCTGCTGGACGTGCTGATCCCCAACTCCCAGAGCGCGCTCGGCGAGGAGTGGGAGTCCATGGCCGCCAACATGATTGCCGGCTACGGCGCCCTGCCGCTGGTGGGCACTGCGGATCAGGTGGTGGAGGGGCTTATTGCGCTGAGCGAGGCGGGCCTCGACGGCACCACCATGAGCTGGGTGGATTACCATGCCGGTATCGAGCAGTACGAGCGTGTGCTCAAGCCGCGGTTGGAGGAGGCGGGTCTGCGGGAAAAGCTCTGACCCCGCTGAGTGCGCGTTTACACCGGCGGCTGCCCAGTAGCAGAAACGCCGTGCAGACGCAGCGCCCGCACGCCGCGGGTCGCGAATGTCGGCAGATAGGCTAACGGCTGTTCATCGGCTCTTTTCACGGCCGCTACTCGGGCGAACAAGGCCTCGAAGGCAATTCGCGCTTCCGCTCGAGCCAGGCCGAGGCCAACGCACAGGTGCGGACCGTAGCCGAAGCCCACGTGTTCTTTGAGGTTGTACCGATCCATGTCGAACCGCGCCGGATCGTCGAAGAACTCCGGATCCCGGCCGGCACAGCCCCAACCCA
>JAUILW010000115.1 GCA_030432795.1 Gammaproteobacteria bacterium | reverse complement strand
CCGAGCTTCGGCAAGTGCCTGCGCATAGGCCGGGTCGATGTGAGCGGCGGGACGCGCTTCGCGAATACCCGTGTGCTGTGCGCAAAAGACCAGCACTGCGCGCAGCCCCCGCTGCCGCGCATCCACCAATGAACCGAGGTGTTTCAGCGCGCGCGTGCTCACCGCATCGGGGAAGTAGCCAATGCCCTGTGCATCGGCGAGCGTCATGCTCTTTACCTCCACGAACACATCCTCGCGCGGACCGTTCTGCAGCGACAGGTCAAACCTCGCCTCTCCGTCGGGGCTTTTCACCTCACGGCGGAGGGTCTCGTATCCATCGAGTGACGCTACGCGACCTGTCGAGACCGCCTCCGCCACCAGCACATTGGCCCTGCCCGTGTTGACGCCAACCCTGCCGAGGCTCGAACACACCACTTCCAGCGTATGCCGGTATTTACGGTTCGGATTGCCGCTATCTGAGTACCAGGCTTCGCTGCCCGGTTCCGCGCAACCAGTCATCGCACCGGTGTTCGGACAGTGCGCCGTGATTGTCGAGCCGTCCGGCAACGCAAGGTCGGCAAGAAATCGCTTGTACCGACGCACGAGCACGCCCTGTGAGAAGGGCGGATCGATAATCATGATTCGCCGCGAAACCGCTCGAGCGCGCGTCCGATGCGCTCAATGCCCAGCTCGATGGACTCGAGGTCCGTGGTGTAGGAAAAGCGCACGTATCGCTCCGCGTCGTTGCTGCCGAAGTCGCACCCCGGCGCGCAGGAGACGTGAAACTCGTCTAGCAGACGCAGGCAGAACGTCTCAGAGTCGAGGCCCGATGAGGAGACGTCCACATACAGGTAGAACGCCCCGTCCGGCGCAACCGGGACCCGCAGTCCATGGGCCTCGAGTCCCTGTAGCAGCCGCTGGCGACGTTGCGCGAATTGGGCGCGACGTGCCTCATGTTCCGCCATGGCAGCGGGGGTGAAGGCCGCAACAGCCGCGTGCTGCGCTACCGTGGGCGGGGAAATAAACAGGTTCTGGGCTAATCGGGTGATTCCGTCGATGAGCGCCTCGGGAACTACCACCCAACCAAGCCGCCAACCGGTCATGCCGAAATACTTGGAAAAACTCTGCAGCACGATGGCCTGCGGCGCGATCTCGAGCACCGTGGTGTAGTCCACGGGTGCGTACGTCAGGCCCTGGTAGATCTCATCCATGATCAGAAACCCTTGCCGCGAATCGATCACCCCAGCGATTTCGCCCAAAGTGTTCGCCGGCACCATGGTACCGGTAGGGTTCGCAGGGGACGCCAGCAGAGCGCCCCGCACCGCAGGGCCCCATGCCGCCGCGATATCGCGGCCGCTGGGCTGGAATCGGTTTACAGGGCTCACGGGCACACTGCGCGCTCGGGCACCAACAGCAGCCGCAAACACCTCATTGCACGGGTACCCCGGGTCGGTGATGAGCAACTCATCACCAGGGTTCAACAGTGCGGCTGCAAGGAGCAGCAATCCGCCACTGGCCCCGGCGGTGACCACTACGCGTTCCGGGTGGATCCGCACCCCTCGCTGCTCGTACTGATGTGCAATCGCCTCGCGCAAGGGAGCAATGCCGAGCGCTGATGTGTACTTGGTCTGGCCACGTCGCAGCGCTTCGATCCCGGCCGCGCTGATGGGCTCACAGGTATTGAAGTCCGGCTCACCGACCTCGAGACGAACCACACGGTGACCGCGCGCCTCATGCGCTGCGGCACGATCGAGAACCTGCATCACCCTGAAAGGCTGGATATGTTCCAGCCGGTCTGAAGTTTTCATGCTGCTATTGAAACGAATCGAGTCTGCAGTGGAAAGCGCCGCGCAGCGGGAGCAGGCAACGATTCGTTAGAATGCCTGCAGATCTGATGCCTGGAAATACCGGATGCCAGCCGGCCGATTCGCACCATCACCCACGGGCCCGCTCCACCTCGGTTCCCTGCTGACCGCGGTCGCCTCCTATCTGGCAGCCAAGCAGGCAGGGCTGCAGTGGCTACTGCGTATCGACGACCTGGACACCGCGCGCAACATCGAGGGCGCTGATAGGCAGATCATCGGCGCGCTCGAAGCACACGGCTTATACCCAGATGCGCCGGTCATCTACCAAAGCGAACGGTCCAATAGATACGCCCAGGCACTCACCCTCCTGCAGGAACGCGGCCAATGCTTCTATTGCACCTGCAGCCGCAAATCATTGCCGAAAGGAAAACCCTACCCCGGCACATGCCGTAATCGGACCACCCCCCTAAGCAATGCTGCCGTGCGCATGCACCTGAGCGGGGAGCCGATCACTTTCGAGGATACGGTGCAGGGGACACAATCATTCGACCTGGAAGCGGAAGGCGACCAGATCATCCTTCGTCGAGACGGCGTGTATGCCTATCATCTGGCGTGCGCGGTGGATGATGGGGCAGACGAGATCGTGCAAGTGGTGCGAGGCGTCGATCTCCTGCAGTCCACCGCCCCGCAACTCGCCATCATGCGGGCGCTCGGTCTGTGCGAGCCAGCCTACGCACACGTTCCTGTGGTGACCAATCGCGCAGGCCAGAAACTCTCCAAGCAGACCCACGCCGACCCGGTGGATACGGGTACGGCGGAGCAAAATCTACAGCGCGTCCTGTCGCTCCTCGGGCTTGCCTTGCCGACGAGCCGCACGCAGACCTGGCGGCCCTCAGACTGGTTGCAATGGGGAACTTCCTGCTTCGCTGTGGACCGCATGCCGCAACGCCTACCACCGGGTTCTGCCGGCGATTTTGAGCTACCATCGCCGCCATGATGAAGGTTTTGATCGTCTCGGATCCAAGCGGCGCTATCGATACGCTCGTCTCGACGCTGCGCGCGAACGGTTGCGAGTTGACGTTGATGACACACCAGGCGGTCGCCGACCTCACGGATCCTGAACAGATCGACTGGTCCATCGTGTTGAGGGACACGATAAAGGCAAGCAGCAACGAAGCGCCGCTCAGCCGCCTGCCATGTATCGTCGTATCGGAACACGCATCTATTCGCGATGCAGTCATCGCGATTCGCAACGGCGCCGAAGATTACCTGCCGTTACCGGTGGACGGTGACGAGATCATGGCCAGCATCGAACAAGCGCGATTGCGGGCCAATGCGCAACGCAGCGGCGATGCTCGAAACAGCGACTTTGCCATCGTTGGCGACAGCCCACAGATCCAGGACCTCAGAGGGCGCATCGATCGGGTCGCCGTCAGCGACACACCATTGCTGATTCAGGGAGAGCCGGGCACGGGCAAGGAACTCACCGCTCGAGCAGTACACGCGGCCAGCATGCGACACGGGCGGCCGCTGATCACCGTCAACTGCGCGGCTATTCCGGCGAACATCGTCGAGGCGGAGCTTTTCGGAACCGCCGATCAATCCGGCCCCATCGCCCAGGGGCTGGTGGACGCCGCGGAAGGTGGCACGCTGTTTCTGGATGACGTCGCCGCTCTACCCGCCGAGGTGCAGGCCCGCCTGCTGCGCCTGCTGCAGGTCGGAGAAGTCCGTCCGGTGGGCAGTGCTGTCGCCCATCCGGCCAACGTGCGTGTTATCGCCGCCACCCACCGGGACATCAGCGACCATGTAACGTCCGGCCGCTTTCGCGAAGACCTCTTCTACCGCCTCAATGTCGTCGTGCTGCAGCTGCCACCGCTGCGGCAACGAGGGGACGACATCGTGCAGCTCGCAACATGGCTGCTGGCAAAAACCGCAGCGCGTCTCGGGCGCCCTGCCTGCCAGTTCAGCAGCGAAGCGCTTAAGGCGTTGGTGAGCTACAATTGGCCCGGCAACGTTCGCGAGCTGGCCAACGCCGTGGAACGCGCCGTGATTCTGGCAGAGGCGCCCGTCATCACACCGGAGCTGCTCGCCATCAACGTGGAGGCCACGCCAGCAGTGCCCGCTGTCGAAGGCCAAGACCACACGAGCCTCGAGGACTATTTCGTACGTTTCGTACTGGAAAACGAAGAGCACTTTACCGAGACCGAGCTGGCACAGAAGCTCGGCATCAGCCGCAAGAGCCTTTGGGAAAGACGCCAGCGCCTGAACATACCCAGACGTAAAACCAAAACATCCCGAGGCAATGCCACAACCGAGCAAGGCAAGACTTAAGTTGACCGAACCCACCATCTACACGCCCGAACAGCACCAGATCGACGCCTCTCTACTCGACGACAACAGCATCGAGGTGGTCAGGAACCTGCACGAAGCTGGCTTCGAGGCATACCTGGTGGGCGGATGCGTACGTGATCTGCTACTTGGCGCGGAACCGAAAGACTTCGACGTGGCGACAAGCGCAACGCCAGAAGAGGTAAAGCAGGTGTTCCGACGAGCGCGCCTCGTCGGCCGGCGCTTCCGTATTGCCCACGTGCGCTTCGGCCGCCACATCATCGAAGTATCGACGTTTCGACGGGGAGAGACAGAAGGAATCGAAACCAGCCCCGAAGGCATGATACTGCGCGACAACCAGTACGGAACGTTGGAAGAAGACGCCTTTCGCCGCGATTTCACCATCAACGCGCTCTACTACGACCCCACGGACGGACGCCTGTTGGATTTCGTCGATGGAATGGCAGACATACGCGACCGACACCTCGCCTTCATCGGCGATACGGAGACCCGCCTCACTGAGGATCCCGTACGCGGCCTGCGCGCGCTGCGCTTTCAGGCGAAGCTCGGGTTCGAGCTCACCGAGGAGATGCGGGCAGCACTACCCGGGGCGGCAAACCGGCTGATCTCGGTGCCGCCGGCGCGGCTTTTCGAGGAATTCAACAAGCTGTTCATGCTGGGTTATGCGGAACAGGCTTGGGCGGCCATTGCCGACTCACCAATCTGCTCCGTGTTGTTTCCCTGCACAGACCCCTTGAGCACCATCGTCGCGCGCGCAATGGCCAACACCGATCAACGCATCCGTGAAGACCGGCCAGTCACTCCGGGTTTTCTTATCGCTGTCATGCTCTGGGAGGATTACCGCGCGCGCCTGTTGGAGTTTTCCATGGACGCGTCCCCGGTTGAGGCTGCAAAGATGGCCGAGCAGGATACGATCGCCGACCAGACCGACATCATGGCCATCCCACGCCGCTTCTCCCTTTTCGCAAAGGAAGTGTGGCAGATGCAACGGCACCTCGAGCAGCGGAGCGGCCGTAATATCCGTCGCACCATGAGCCATCCACGCTTTCGCGCAGGCTTCGATCTGTTGGAACTGCGCGCCAACACCTATGAAGAGCAGGTTGAGTCCTATGAGTGGTGGTCGGCATTTCAGGATGCCGATGATGAGGCCCAGGCGGAGATGCTCAGGGCTCTTCCCGGCGGTGGCGGTGGCGGTGGCGCAAAGAAGCGCAAGCGCCGCCGCAAGCGCAAACCCTCGGGTGATCAGCAACCTGCCGGCGACGTGACTTCGTCTTGAGCGCGACTGCCCAGCAGCGCCCTACCAACCTGACACGCTACGCAGAAGCCCTGCGTGGCAAGAATGTGCCACGCTACATCGCTGTTGAAGGGCCGATCGGTGTGGGCAAGACCACCCTCACCAGACGCCTGGCAGATGCCCTGCGCTATCCCGTATTGCTGGAACCCGCCACAGAAAATCCGTTTCTCGACGCGTTCTACCGCGACGGCAAAACCAACGCCTTGCCAACGCAACTGTTTTTTCTGTTGCACCGAGCTCGGCAGATGGCAGACCTGCCGACCAACGACCTCATCGGGCCCTGCGTCGTCTCCGACTTTCTCATGGACAAAGACGAGCTTTTCGCCAGGCTCACGCTCAGCGAGGCGGAATATGCGCTGTACCAGCAGATCGAGAAGGCACTGGACATTCGCTCGCCCACTCCCGATCTCGTGATCTACCTGCAGGCACCCACCGATGTATTGCTGCAACGTGTGCGCAACCGCGGCATCAAAAGCGAGCAGGGTATGGAGCCCGAATACCTGGAGACACTGGCCCGCGCGTACACGGAGTTCTTTCACTTCTACGACCGGGCACCGCTACTCATCGTCAATGCCAGCGAGATCGACTTTGCCAACAACGACCGGCATTTTGATGCGTTGTTCGAAAGAATGCTCGCCATCGACGGCACGCGTCAGTATTTCAACCCCAACCCAACACTGATCTGAACCATGACCAATTCCGTTAGTACCCTGCCCGCGTGGAAACACCTCGGCAGGCTGGCCCAATCTGTAGCCAGTATCTCCGAGTGCGCCGAGGACGCGGTCCGCAATGATCGCCTCACACTGCATGCTGCCGGCATCGACGCAGACCTGCGCAAACAAAGACTCAGCAACGAAGTGATTGACGGCCTGCTCGATCTAGCCCGAGAGGTATCGCTCGAGGATCGGCGCAATGCATTGCTCCGTGGCGATCATGTAAACACGAGCGAAGACCGGCCGGCGATGCACACAGCCCTGCGCACGCCCGCGGGCGCCGGGCTACCGGAATTCGAGCCGCACGTGCAAGCTGCCCTTGCGGCAATGAGCGAGCTCGCTCAAAAGCTCAGCGCTGGTGAGCTGCGTGGCGCCACAAACCGTGCGATCACCAACGTCGTGCACATCGGTATCGGCGGTTCGCAGCTCGGTCCAGAGCTTGCCGTTCGGGCACTGCCGGGCACCGGCCGCTTCAACATCCAATTCGTTGCAAACATCGATGGCCACGCGATCAGTACAGCGCTCGCCAATTGCGATCCGGAGCGGACCGCCATCATTGTCGTGTCAAAGTCCTTCAGCACACTGGAAACGCTGCGAAACGCCGAAGCCGCGCGCGCCTGGTTTCTAGAGCGTGGCTTCACCATCGCCGACATCGCCCGACACTTCTTCGCCATTTCCGCCAATGTGCAGGAAGCCGCTCGATTCGGCATCCCAGCAGAAAACGTATTCCCCATGTGGGACTGGGTAGGCGGGCGGTACAGCGTCTGGTCGGCGGTGGGACTGCCCATTGCGCTGGCCTGCGGGCCAAAGGCGTTCGCCGACATGCTCGCTGGCGCGCACCAGATGGATCAACACTTCGCGCAGGCTCCACTTGCTGAGAACCTGCCGATACTCGCGGCGCTCACCGGCATCTGGAACAGCAATTTTCTTGGTGCCAATAACCACGCTGTGCTCGCGTACGACGAGCGCCTCGCGCTGCTTCCGCTCTACCTGCAGCAACTCGAAACCGAAAGCAACGGTAAAAGCGTTCGCCTCGATGGCCAGCCGGTTGATGTGCAAACCATGCCCATTCTCTGGGGTGGCGTTGGCACCACAGGGCAGCATGCCTATCACCAACTGCTGCACCAGGGCACCCGCGCATTCAGCGCGGACTTCATCATCGCCGCCTCACCCGATCATCCACTCAGTGATCACCACCGCTGGCTGCAAGCCAACGCCCTGGCACAAAGCCAGGCGATGATGATCGGTGACGATCAGCCTCAAGCGGAAAAGCGAGTGCCCGGCAACCATCCGACCACCACGCTCGTTCTCGAGCGGCTGGATGCATACCATCTTGGCGCGCTGTTGGCCTTATACGAACACAAGGTGTTCTGTCAGGGTGTAATCTGGGGCATAAACTCGTTTGATCAATGGGGCGTGGAGCTCGGCAAGCGGCTCGCTGGCCCTATCTATCAGCAGCTCGGTGGCACAGCTGCCCTGAACCAGGATGCATCCACGCAACATCTGATCAGCCGTCTGCGCGCATCGCAAACCAACGGATAAGGGGGAAGTATGAGCGAAAGTCACATCTATTCAGTGCCTGAGTTCATGTCAGACAAGTGCTACATCAATGATGACCAGTACCAGTCCATGTACCGCCGATCGATCGAAGACCCGCAGGCCTTCTGGAGCGAGCAGGCGCAAGCATTTCTGAACTGGAGCAAACCCTGGGAGACCCTAGCGCAGGCGGACATGCCGGCTGGGAACATTCGTTGGTTCGACGGCGGCGAACTGAACGTTTCCGTAAACTGCATCGACCGACACCTTCCGCAACGGGCAGAGCAAACCGCCATCATCTGGGAAGGCGACGATCCAGCCGATTCAATGCTCATCACCTACCAGCAGCTTTCGAATGCCGTCAACAAGCTGGCAAACGGGTTGAAGGCTAGAGGTGTACGCAAAGGAGATCGTGTGTGCATCTACATGCCGATGATTCCCGAAGCAGCCTACGCCATGCTGGCCTGCGCACGCATCGGCGCGATTCACTCCGTAGTCTTTGGCGGTTTTTCGCCGCAGTCGCTCAAGGATCGAATTCTCGACTCCGATTGCCGCACGCTCATCACCGCTGACGAGGGGGTTCGCGGCGGCAAGGCGATACCACTGAAGGAGAACGCTGAAGAAGCACTCTCGCACTGCCCGAACGTGCACACGGTCGTCACGGTGAGGCGTACCGGCGCAGCGGTACCTTTCAAGGAGCCGCGCGATGTCTGGTACGACGAACTGGTGGCGGCGCAAAGTACCGTGTGCGCTGCGGAGCCGATGGCGGCAGAAGACCCGCTGTTCATCCTGTACAC
>JAUILW010000001.1 GCA_030432795.1 Gammaproteobacteria bacterium | reverse complement strand
CGGTGCCGCGGCCTGGAACGCCCCAGGTGGCATGCACCAGACAAAGTGCATGCGCCGATAGCACCATGACCGGCAAGCGGATACAAATCATATTTTTATCGCACGGCGGAGCGCCGCCGGATCAGCTCGGAGAGAACATCGAGAACACCAGGCGCTGATAGAACGCCGAACGCGTGGTCAGGTCCGCGTTTCGCCCGTAGAGTCGCACCTCGACCTCGGCGAGCAGATCGGAGCCGAAATCGGAGATCCGCTGCGCCTCGGTGTAGGTGTGCGAGGTGCCGGTGGTGTTTGCGGAGGAACGCAGCACGCCATCGATCCAGAACTCCAGCAGATAATCGCCCTCCGCCGAGTAGCCCGAGCTGACGTCCTGCTGCACGATTTGATCGGCCGCATATTGCGTGACGCGGTTCCGGTGCGACCAGGTGATCGCCGCATCGCCCACCACCTCCGGCGGATCGACGTCCCCGTTCACCTTCACGTTGCCCGGCGGGTACGCGCGCGCAGCGCGGGAGTCGGTGGTTAGCGCGAGCGCCGAGACATCCCCCAGGGAGAGCACGGTGCGATCGGTGTAGGGCAGCAGCTTAACGCTCAGCGACCCATCGACTCCGAGCGGCGCCTCATCGAAGTTGGTGACGGCCGTCAGAAAGTAGACCGGCGCGTTGTCGGCATGCGGACGCGGCACGGTGTCGAACACCGCCCGGATCACCCGCGAGAACGTGAACGTGCCATCGCCGTTATTGGTCACATCGCGGAACGCGAACAGCTCATCATCGATGAGCGCGAGCACGCTTCCGCGTTGGAACTCGGTCTCGCTGATGCTTTCGAGATCCACCAGGTCGGTACCGCCATCGACCGTGAAGCCGGTGGCATCGACGCCCATGCCAGGATCATAAGCACCGACCAGCAGCCCCCGCCCGGAGAACACCTCCAGCGTGCCGGATTGCGTATAGGCGGAGCCGCCAGATCGATCGGACCAGATCTCGGCGCCGGTGATGGATTGGTTGGAGCGCGCCGCGACCACCATGGCGTTGATGGCCTCGGAGCCGGCCTGCAGGTGATAGGGCACCTCCAGGAGGAGCGCATCGGTCAGCTCGGCCGCATCGGATGCCGGATCCACGAAGTCGGAAGCGGGAGCCCCGTAGGCGACGTCATCGATGGAGAAGATGTCCTCGGTGGTCCGCATCTGGATCTCGCCGGTTTCCAGCGTGCCGGTGTCGATCTCGACCACGCGCATCACGCGCGCGGTGCTCGAGTACGGGTAGCCGGTCCAGACGAACGGCTTACCCTCGTGGAAGTTCCAGGCAATCCGGTTCGTGGTGAACTCGGCGACCTTCAGCGGGTAGCCGGCCCGTTTGGAAAGGCGCGCAGCAACGCGCTGTGCGGCCTCGTCGGAGTCGAGGCCCAGGTATTGAACGGTACGCGCCTCGATCTCCCCGCGGCGCTCGATGCCCGCGAGGTTTGGATAGGGCAGCGATTTGCGGCGGAACTCGGCATCGATGTATTCGACGGTGGTGTAGTTCACGAGATCCGACCAGCTCGGCTCCTCGACCCGGACGTTTACGATCTCATCTTCACCGAGCACCGGCAGATCGCCGATCACGTAGTCATCGCGCACCAGGCCGATCGAGAACAGCCCGGTCTCCGGATTGATGTACCAGAACGCATCCGCGTGGCGGAGCATGTCCTCAACGAGCTCGCCACCAACGGAGATCGAATCGAACAGGAAATTAACCCCGATACCCTCGGAGTGCAGCTGGTTGCCGACGGCGACGAAGGTGGCGGTATCGATTTGGCTTGCAGGCATGCCCATGCCGAACTCGGTGTCGGTGAGTAGGTAGTACACGGCGCAAGCGATGTTGGACGAACGGCCGTTGATAATGTGCCGGTCGGCGGTCAGCCCTAGCGAGTTCGGGCAATGCCGGACTACCCACGCGGGCGACTTCACATACTTTGTGGTGCCCAGGTACATCTGGCGAGCGACCGCGTAGGTCACGCCCCGATAGGCAGGCACCGAACCAAACTGCGTTGCCAGGTAATCGTTTGCGGTTTGCGTATCGGTGCCGAAGTAGAAGTCCATCTCGCCGGCAACGCCGCCCTCGGAGTCGCGGCCGCCAAACAAACCAGGCGACGATATGGTCAGGCGGTCATGATCGCCCAGGTCGGCGGTGGAGTACTCGACCGGCTTGTCGTCCCATTCGAGCGCCACCAGCGCATCGCACGGACCGCAAATCGCCGCCTGAAAACCGAGGTAGTACTCAGCACCGACAACGGTCGAGCCGCCGAAAAGCCCGCTGCGCTTCTTCAGCGTGCGCTTCCGGTAGTCGCCATACCAGACGATGTTTGCACCGGCCACCTTCACGGTGCCGATCGCCATCGGAATCGGCCGGCCGTTTTCGGCGGTAGGAAATTGGAAGTCGCCCAGGCTCGCGGTCGGAACGTCTTTAGGCTTCGGCCGCAGCGCCTCGGAAAGGATCAGGGTGAAGACATACCAGAGCAGCTGCCACATCTACTCGACCGCCTTGCCGAACAGATCGCGGTTCGGAATGTGAGCGAAGCCCAGGTGGTTCTCGAAGTTGTTGAACTTCGACGTGCAGGTCGCCTCGGATCGGTCGCAGCCAGGGAAAGCGTCGATGGCCTCGCCGGCCGAGATCGCCAGCGGATATTCGAGCGTCACCAGATCGCCGGTGTGCGCCACCACGAAGCGCGTCTCGCCGCCCAGCGTGCGGAGGTAGCCGTTGGTGAACCAGCCATCAGGGAAGCCCGAAAACGCCGCGGACTGCACCAGGGAGACGCTCACGCTTGCCACCACCACGCGCTGACGGAACAGTTCACGGTCCACCCCGCAGCGGGAGCCATACAGGGCGAGCGGGCACAACGCCGAGTAGCGCAGGTAGGGAACGCGGCGCTTCATGCGATAGGAGATCGGCACGCAATGCAGGGAGACGCTGTGGTCCTGCGGCACGGCGCGCGCCACCTCGCCGTTAAAGCGAACCGGGAAGACATCATCCTGCAGCCGCTGCACCGCGTAGATGGTCAGCAGCACCGGCTCGCGCGGCCGGCTTGCACCGAACAGCAACGCCACCGGGTGCGAGCGATCGACGGTCAGCTCCACGCCCCCGGAATCCCACTCGCGCGAGCGATGGATCGAGCCCTCCTCAATCGCTTCAGGCAGGAACGTGCCATCGGTGATGACGATCGCGCGATCGGCACTGGTGTGGCGCCAGATCGAGGCACCATGCGCAAAGCGATAGCACCGGACCGGCTGACCATCATGGGTGGAGGTTTCGGCGGCGTTGAACGTCATGCGGCTATGGTCGGCCCTGGAGGCGGCGCCGGCAACCCTAAGCCGGCGTCGGCACCTCGGCCGGGACTTCCACCACCGACACGGTGACCTCGCCGTACTCGGGCCCATGGTGCTCGAGTTGAGCGACATCATCGGCCAGCCGGACCAGCATCAGAAACGACACCAGGGTGGCGGTGGTGACCTCGACGCCCAGCGCACCATCGAGAACCAGGTTCTCGTGCCCGGCCTCCTCGGTAGCCGAGAGCACGCCCCGAAAGAGCGCCGGAGTGGTCCCGGATTCCCAAATCGCCAGGTGCCGGCGGCCGTTGCCATGCGGAAACTGATGCCGGACGTAGTCGGAGCGTTGGATCTGCAGGTCGGTATCCGACGGCTGGCCATCGGTGACGATCACCAGGTCGCGGCGATAGGTGGGTACCCAAAACGGCACCAGCGCACCGAGGTGGCTATCGACCCAGGCGCGGAAAGCGCGCTTGGCGGTGCGCGAGGTACAGACCCAGGTGAACTCGTAGCCGGCGGAGGCGGCGACCCGGCGCGGGTTGAATCGAGATCGACCCGGCGCGTTACTCAGAACAAATTGCGGCCGCAGGAACTCATGCGGCTGCCCATCACCCCGATCAGGAGTGACCTGGTCGAGAACTTGATACCCCTGGTAGGTGGTCATCCACGCCCGGACCGGCCCGAAATCGGCCGGTAAAGGACCTCCATCATGTTGACGTAAAACTTCTCGCGGTGCATCGCCTCGCGTTCGCGTTCACGGCGAGCAAGTCGAGCATCGGCACGGCTGGTGCAGGCGTCGATCAGATCTCCGGCGGAGGAATACACCCCCCATTGGTACTCGGTCAGCGGTCGAAGTTCGGGCATCGTGGTGTCTCCCCGGTTGGGTTTCGGAAGCGAGTGGTTCAGCAATATCGCCCCGGAAGTTTACGGCGCCGACCGCGGACGTGCTACTCCGCCGGGCGGCGCCGGCCGGCCGGAATAATTCGCGGAATATTTGGCGTCCGATTTGTTGCGCGCGGCTAGGTGTTTCGCCAGGACTCGGCGCGAAAGGTGACCCGGTAGGTGGCGGATTCGAGCGACCGATAACTGAGCTGCGAACGCGCGTCGATGCGGGCGAGCCGCACCGGGTAAAGCCGGGTCCCGGCGGGCCAATCCGCGAGCAGAGAAGTGCCCAGCTCGAGCCCGTTGGAGGTCACGTCCTCAATCAGGACCGCTTCATAGGTCCATGGGTTTTGCCAGAGCAGAGCAAACTGATCCCAGTCGCGCAGATCCACGTCGGCCGGCAAGACGGTCTCACCGGCCGAGACGGCCGCATCGAGCACGGTCTCCTCGTACCACATCGGCAAGCCGAACGGACGCGCCGACCACCCGTAGAGGAGCGCCTGGGCAACGCGCGAGTCGCGGCCCACCAGGACGAAGTCGAAGGTCCAGGTACGCACCGGCTCGCGCTTGAGCGCCGCCCGCTGCTCGGCGTCGGACATCGAGCGGATGATGCGCGTGAGGTACCCATACCCCTCGGTGATGAAGCCCGAGGGATCGATAGGCCAGGGCACCACGCGCGTGCCGAACAGCACCGCGTCGGTCTCGCCATCGGTGAAGTTCGGGAACCGGAACACGACGTTATTTAGAAAATCGGGAGCGCCGTCCTCGGACACCTCGACGGTGAACTCGACCTCATCGCCAGCCGGAAAGTGCAGCGGGAAATTCGGCGGAGACACCAGCGACACCCCATCTTCGCCGGTGACCTCGTAATCGCTGGAGATGCGGGCGACCAGGCGCGAGGCATTCCAGACGTAGACGCTGATCTGCTGCGTCGATAGGTGGAAACCGAAATCGCGCGAGAACGGCGTCACGTGGATCCGCTCCCACCAGGTCAGCGCGCCAAAGAGCTCGGATAGCCGGCCGACCACGGACTGCTCCCAGCTTGGGATCACGTTGGAGCGGCCGGTGCCGGTAACCGAATCGAGCACCGGAGACACCACCACACCGGTCAGCCCCTGGGCAACCGGTGTATCCAGATCCGCGGCGTCGAGCACGCCAGCCTGCTCGGAGTGCAAGCCGGCGGTGAGCCCTATGGGGTTAGGAGCAGCCATGCGCTAAGTCTGCCCGCAGCGGCAGCCAGACACCACGGCCGGATCAGGGATGCACCGGCTCCACCGGCACGGCACGCAGGTCCGTCGGATGCTTCGGTGGGATCCGATCAGCGGAGAGCAGCAACCAGGAAACCAGCACGATCAACAACACGAATAACACCAGCAGCCAGTAGTTGTACCGCGGCATCAGGGAACGTGCCTGCAGGCGATGTTCGGGTAGACCAGATAATCGAGGCCGCCGACGGTGAGCGTATCCCCGGCGGCCCACCCGTTGCCGACCGCACCGCAGCCGAAGACACTCGGCGCGGAGCCGAGGTAGATCCACCGAGAGGTGATGCTGTCGGGAGCGAACAGCATCGGCGGCGCGAGAAAGGCGCGCGCGTAGGCGGTGGCGACCCGGCGATCGATGATCTTTAGATAATCCCACCGCGGGTGTTCGTTGAGCACCGCTCCGCTCGAGTTGAAGTTCAGCACCGAGTGAAACGGCACGCCCAGGCGGACCCCGGTGGCGCCGCTTGGAGAGGCGCCTACGCCGTTCGATACCCAGTTGTTGGCCGACGGCTGGATGCTGCTCGGCACCTTCACGAAACCGGTCGCATTCAGGAATGTGTCGCTGGTTTGATGCACCGCGAACGGTTCGGTACCGGACACCGCGAGCGTGCCATGGTTGATGGTCGAGACGCCCTGCAGGCTGGTGGTGTAGAAGCCAGCCATCGAGCCGAAGAAGTAAGGCAGGTCCTGAGCGTGCGTTTCCTTCGACAAGGCCAGACCGAAACCGAGATAGCCGAACACCCCACCGGTGTGCTCGACGGCCACGAAGATGTTGTCGGCACCATCGGCGTGGAAATGATGGGCAACGAACGGGCCCGCGGGAAGGATCATGCCAACCCCGAAGTTTTCAGAGCTCACCGAGGGACCGCCAGCCTGGTCCTGCCAATCGGCGGCACCCGAGTAACCGGTCCCCAGGTACAGCCCGATGCCATAGCCGGAGCCGGTGTTGTTCGAGTCCCAAATCTGCTCGTTCTCGGCGGCGCGGAAGTTCGCGTACACCCCGCCCTTGTGCAGGTGAGCACGGTACCCGGAGCCATCGACGGCGGCGGCGGCGGAGGTCCAGCCCTGGGCGACCAGGAACGTTGCCAGCGCCTGCAGAAGCGCGGTAGGAGATGCGGCGGTACCGGTTGAGTAGGCCACGAACGGGTCCTCCTTAATCGAGCGCCAGCGCGAAAAACTCGTTCAGGCTGGTGCGGGTCACGTTGGGAAAGGCCACGTAGTCTATCGCGCCGGAACGGATCACGGTCTCGGCGCTTACGTTGTCACCGCTGACCGCTTTGACACCCGGCAGCTCGCCGAGGATATCGGTGGGAGTTGCCAGAAAGATATCCCATAGCAACGGCGTGCCATCGAGCCCGACGGACACGGAACCGAAACCGCCCAGGTACGGAAAAATGTTCCCAGGCTGCAGCGGAGGCGCTCCTTCCAGGAGGTCGTGGTAATCGAAGTTCCCGTCGTTGTTCGAGTAGAAGCCGCGATAGGTGCCATCGAACATCCGAACGCGGCAGGTCATCCGCTCCTGGTTCGCCTGGGTGTACTGCGAGGTATTCAACGCGCCGGTCAGGCCGCAGTTGCAATACACCGAATGGTTGCGCCGCGATTCGGAGAACCGCATGTCAGAGTTGAAGCGCGCACCGCGGTACTCCTGGTCGGAGGTGAACGCAGCCAGAGAGCCGCCGAGCAGGAGCGGCGACGGGTACTCGTTCGGCGGGAAGTACGCATCCAGGTAGCCGATTGACAAGGTCTCGTACTGCGACCCGATCTTGAACACCGCGCGCACGCCGTTGCCACGCGCGACCAACCAATAATCGATCGGGTCATCCCACAGCGGGCAGTAGTTGTTTCGCGCGATGTTCGACTGGTCCGCAAGTTCAGAACCGGCAGCCCAGGCATCCGCCGCGAACAGCTCGAGTGTGTAGTAATCGAGGTCCTCGCGGATCAGCGGTTTGATCCCGCAAATGAACGGGCGATCGCCGGCATCGCCCGGCGCCTGCCAGGCAACGCACTCCTCGATCCGGTTGATGCCGCCATTGGCGGTGCGCAGCGCCACCTGGTTGATCCGAACCTCGGCATCGCCATCGGTGATGTTCAGGCGCCACCGCAACGCAGACTTCGAGGCAGACAAGGCGAAGGACTGGTAGACATCCGCAGCCAGCCAGGTATGCGACACCACGGTGTCGGCGGTCACCCAACTTGAGCTGCTTTCTTCCCAATAATCGAGCGTCCAATCGGTCGGCGCCAGGGCGATCGACGGCACCGCGATCGCGTACTCGACCACCTCGATCGGCACCTCATGGGCGAAGATCAGCTCGATCGGGAAGGACGGCGTGCTCAGTTCCAGGTGGTCATCGCCGGCACCGCGATCGACCAGGCCATCGTTCAGCGTGTGGAAGCTCTTAGCGCCGGTGATGCCCTGGTTGGCGGAGAACTCGGTGAGCAGATCGCGCCGGAGCAGCGTCCACTTTGCGGAGGTCGAGATCGTCCAGGCATCCCCGGCGATGAACGGTTGCGAGCCCTCGACCACGTCGAATTCGAGCTTGGTATCGGAGAACGTGACCCCGACGGTGCCGTACCCGATGTGCCCGCTGACGGAGCCGACCACATCAAAATCGACATCCGAAAGCATGGTGATGGTGAACGTTTCCGAAACCGAATCGACACCACCCGCGTAGTTGGTCAGCTCGCCATTGCCATCACCGGCATAGGTGAGCCCCCAGGCATGGCCCGCATCGGTGAGAAAGCCATCCAGGATATCGATCATGTCCAGGAAGTTGACCGCGGTCCCCGTTACAAAGCTCATCGCCCGAGCGCCTCCGTGATTTGGCGCGGGTGGCGCCTGATGATTTCGAGAATCGTAGCATCGTTGACCACGGGCGAATTGCGCAGCTCCAGGCCATCGGCCAGGCCCACTTCAAGCGAGCCGCGGAACGGACTGCGAATGTCGGTCTGCGCGAGCCCGCCCTCGTTGAACCGCGGGAAGTCGAACCGCGGAGCCGACGGCTGCAACGCGCTCGCCCCCTTGCGGTTCAGTTCGAACAGGTGCGGCAGCACGCCAGGCTGCGCCACGGACGCGGCACGCACGATGAACTCGCCGTTGGATACGCGCGCCGCAATCGAGTCGGAGGTCCCGCTTCCAGGCCCGCTGAGCAGGCCGCCACCGGCCGCCGTCACAGCGCCGGCCCCATTGCCGAACGCTCCCGAGAAGCCCCGCACGATCGACGTGGCGAGCGCCTGCGCGGCAATCCGCTTGAGGTCATCAATCACCGAGCGCGCCAGTTGCTTAAAGGCGTCCTTCAGGGAGTCGGCCTGTTGGATGCCGTTGGCGAGGAACTCGGTGAGTTGGTTTTGAGCCGCCTGCTCGGCTTGGTCGCGGAACCGGGCGAAGGAGTTGCTTGCCAGTTCGACCGACACGGCGACCTGCTGCACCCGCAGGGCGAGCTGTTCCGCCTGGGCGATCAGCGCCGGATCACCGGTTGCCCTTGCCGCTTCCAGCGAGGCCTCGGCGATTTGCCGCAGCACCGGGAGCCGCGCTTGTTCGAGTTGCAGGATCCGCTGCTGGGCGCCCAGCTGCGTGGTGATGCCCAGTTGCACATCCTGCTCGATTCGGGTGCGCGCGTTTTCCAAGGAGGTAAACGCGGCCTCCGCATTGCGCACCACCTCATCGAAGTTGAGCCGGCGTAGGCTTGCGTTCTCGAAGCGCGAGACGAGCGCGTCGATGGTCGAAGCGGACTGCCCAGCAGCACGCAGGCGTTCACGCAGGGCAGCCGTCTGCGCTTGCACGGCGAGCCGAGCGGCCTCCTCGCGCCGCCCTTCCAGGCCGAGCAGCTGCTCCTCAACGGACAGCACCTCGCGCTTGGCAGCCAGCTCGCGCGTCACACGATCGGCAGACAGAGCATCCAGCTCGCGCTCGGTGTTGATTCGAGCAACAGCAATCTGCGCCTCGATCGCCGCGATTTGGCTGGCGCGGACCTGCGGATCCAGAGACGTCGTTGCACGCAGCGCATCGATCTGCGCGGTCAGATCGCGGACCTGCTCGTCGCCGGCAGCACGCACGGCAGCCACCCGGCGATCGAGGAACTCCTGCAGGGAGAGCAGGCCGGCATCGAGCAGGCGTTGATCGGCATCCGCGTCCCGTTGCCGTTGAGCCGCGCGGACGCTCGCCTCGGCTTGCAGGCCGGCGCGCAACACCTGCAGCCGTTGCGCCTCCTCGCGCTTGATTTTCGCAAGGTCGTCATCGATGCCACCGGCACCACCACCGCCGCTGCGATCCGGCGGCTCGGGCAGATCCGGCAGATTGCCCACGGCCGCGTCAAAGGCATCCACCGCGTCATCGGCGATGCCGGCAAAGGCGTCCTTGATCTCCGCGACGTTGGCGGAGAGGCGACCGCCGATGGTCAGCGCGGCGCCGGAGAAGTCGCGCTCCAGGAGCTGCTTGCCGGCAATCGACAACGCCTCCAGGTCGCGGAACCGAGCGCGAATGAAGGCGGTGACGAAGTTCACCGGAATCGCCAGAGCAGCCACGAAGGTGCGGATCACCTGGCCGATCACCTGGCCCATCGTTTGCGCGGCTTCGGCCATCTGCTGGAAGCCCTCGACGCCTCCGCCGGTCGCGGCCAGAATCTGCGGCAGGAAACCGGCGCGGAATTGGGTCGCCAGGCCATCGATACGGGCATCCACCAGAGCTAGCTGATCGTTCGATGTCGCGGCGGCATCGACCATGGCCTGCGAAAACTCGAGTCCGAACGCCCGCGCAGCGGCGCCAGCACCAGGCAGGCCGCGCTGGGCGAGGTCGAGCAACAACGGAATCAGCTGGTTGCCAGAGCGACCGAACAAACGAACCGCGACCCGAGAGCGCTCGACCGCCGAGGGCAACGCCGCCATCCGCTGAGCGATCAGCTCCAGGATCTCAGGAACGGAAAGGTCCTCGATATCCTCGAAGGTCAGACCCAGGGTTCTGAATTGGCGGACCACGTCCGCGTTGCCGGTTTTGAGTAGGTCGTACCTCTCGCCGATACGGCCGAGCGTTGCGACCAGCTGAGTGAATTCGACGTCGTTGGTACGGGTGAGGAACGCAAGCGCGGACAGGTCCTCGGCGGTGCCCCCCACGCGCAGCTGCAGCTTCTGGATGGCGTCCGCGGCATCGCCGGCATTGCGCGCCAGAGCGACCACGCCGGTACCCACTGCGGTGATGCCCAGGCCCCGAGCAACGCGGCCGAGGCCGGCGATGGCGGAGCTGAGTTTATTGACACCGGCCGCGCTTTCCCGGTTGACCTTGTCCGATTCCCGCTGCACGCGCCGGAGCGCCTGCTGCACCTCACGAACGCCCTCGGGACTGAGCCGGACCCTAACGTCATTTCCCGCCACGCCGGGTTACTCCCAGAGTTCTACGAGTTTGAGAATATCAGGCTTCTTAGGCTTGGCGCTTTCCGGGCGCTTCAGGTGCGGCCACTTCACATCGAAGCGGAGCAGCTCATGCGACCACACCTGCAGGGCATCATCACGGCAGATACGAACGAAGGCGATCAGGCCCTCGCGGATCGGCGAGTGAGCGACCTCCAAAGCCCGGCGATAGTCGTCACGAGCGATTCGCCGAACATACGGCGCCCAGGCCTCGCCGACGAGCTGCTCGAGTGTGCCGCGGTTCCCCGGTTTGAGAGATCGTCCAGAGCGCTCATTGCGACCGCTAGGTCGTCCAAAGACTTCCGGGAAGTCTCCAGCCAAAGCACCCCTCTCTGAAAAAAACCGAAGGTCAGCTCCGCGGCCAATTCGAACAAGGCCGCGCGTTCGGATTCCTCCTGAACGCCGGCCAGGTGCTCGGCAATTTCCGCGGCCAGCTCGGGCGTCCAATCGGTCTCGGTTTTGCCGAGCGGCAGCAGGTAATGCGCAACGATCCGATGCACCTGCCGAGTACCGATCACCTTCGCCGTGAGGCGCGAGATGTACACCTCGGGATCTTCATCCGGGTCCGGCGCGTTCGACATCGCATCGAGGCCCAGCTCCTGGAGCATCGCCACCTGAGCGTTGTCACAAACGAAGGTACGAGCGCGCATGTTCATCACAACAAACTCGCGCCCGTTGAAGACCTGCGAGACGCTCACGATCAGACCGCGCCGCGGATCAGCCAGCCCAGGCCGCGACCTGGATAGTTATCCGAATCATCGAGCGCGGAGAACGCGAGCGTCATGGCGGCGAAGTCGTCAGACACCAGGCCATACTCGCCCTCCAGCGCAACGGCCATTTTCGGAATGACGATGATGTCCTTGGCGCCAACGCCGTCGGTATTCTGGTCGTCGGCGATATAGGTGACCTTCACGTTTCGGTTGATGAGCTGCCCCACCGCCAGCCGGTTGTAGGTCTTGGCAGACACATCGAAATCGACATCCAGATCATCGCCGTCGACCACCGCACCGCCGCTCAGAATTTCGATCACCCCGCGATCGGCGTAGAGCTTGTAATCGGTGTTCGCGGTCAGGACGGTCGAGCCCTTGTACACCTCGACTTGGCTGAGCCCATAAAAGCCGGTCAGGTAGCTGCGGCCGACGATCACATCGGAAAGCGTCACCACCTGCTGGTTCACCGCGCTTTGCGTCAGCTCGGTATCCGTTGCCCCGAAGAACAAGAGCAGGTTGTCCTTCAGGTGCTCGTCGGTTTGAGCCACCAGGCGCCAGCCCGCGCGATCGGTCTGCTTGAGCAGGAGCGGCGTGTTGTTTTGCGTGCTCGAGTACTTCTCCGACGTTTGCACGTCCTCGGGCCCGTAGGTGATGCTTTCGCAGTTCCCCACTTTCACGCCCATATCGTTCTCGGCAGGCGGAGTCGCGCCATCCCAGGCTGCAATGTACATGCCGCCTTTCCCGCGCTTCAGGTTGGTCGCAATTGCTGGATACATGTGCCCTCCGGCTCGTCGCTAGATGTTAGATGGCGGCACCGCGGGATCAGCGGCGTCGGTCATACGGCGGTAAGTCTGCCACCATTGCTCCGCGAATTCGACGCGCTCGAAACCACGGAAGTACGGGCCCCCGAGCGTCCAATGCACCAGGTCCGCGTTCGGGTTCGGAGGATTCACGTCCACCAGGTGATTCCAGCCGGCCGGCAGATCACCGATCCGGTCGTCAGGCACACCGACGAATCGGTGCAGCTCCAGACCGGACGCGTTCTCCACATAGGCCGGCGACCAGAGCGGAGCCATCCGCGCGCAGTTGATCAACATCACGGAACTCCAGTTTTTACGCGGGTAGGCGGTCTGCGGTTGGCCGAGGAACTTAGTGTTCTCGGTTGGCTGGTGGTCATGCTTCACCACCAGCAGATCAAGCGCCTCATCGCGCAGCGCCCACAGCCGCGCAGGATCTTCGAGGCACAGCATGTCGCAATCGGAGAACACCGCCCAACCCTCACCACCGGCCAGGTGAGGCACCAGGAAACGAGAGAACGAGAACTCGGTCGATGACCAGGGACTCGGCGGCCGATTGAAGAAGGCGCGGAAGTGGTCCACCGCCACCGGGATGATGGCGATTGGCTCGGAGCTCAGCTCCAGAAGGCTATGCGCGAGCACATGATAGGCGACCGGTTCACGGCGGTCGTACCCGATGAACCACCGGATCACGGCTGCGACCACTGGTGCCACATGATGAAATCGCCCGAAATTTCACGCGCCACCTCGTAGCCATGGGTCGACTTCAGATACTCGACCGCATCCGTGTCGGAGAAGCCAAACTGCCTACCCTTGCCCGGCTTTTGCTCCACGACGATCACCGGCCGGTCACGACTGATCAACCCACGCGCACCACGCAGGACCTCGATCTCGTAGCCCTCGCAATCGATCTTAAACAAGTTCACCGGTACACCTTCCGGTAGCGCCAGTTCATCGACGGTGAACATCCGCACGGTTTCGGCATGCACCAGCCCCGGAGTTGCCACAGCGCCCTCCGGCCGGATGAACGTGTCCCCGGAGGAGCTCGGAGCGGTGATGAGTTCGACACGATCGCGCGGTGCAGCCCCGACGGCTACCCGGAACAGGCGGCAGCGTGCATTCGCGTTCAAGCCGACGGCCGTCGCGGCGCTATGCTCGCATGACTGGTAGGCGGTCACCTCGTCTGAGATTCCGCCGACGTTGCGCAGCCAGCACGCGGCGTGTTCGACCACCGGCTCGACGGCCGCGACGAAGTCGAAGTCCTGCATCATCTGCATCGACCAGAGCCCGGCATGCGCGCCGACATCGAGCGCCAGGCCCCTCGCGTGTGCCGGTAGGTGATTCAGGGCGGCCGCATATTTCGTCTGCTGGTAGGTCGGTCGGCCATCCGCGAGCCGTTGTCGCTTCTTGCGCATCCAATCCACCAGGTGCTTTTCGCCCGCGGGTAGAAACAAACCATGCCATTCGAACATCAGATGATCTCCTCGAGTTGCGCGAGCACGTCGGCCGGAGTGATGGCCTCCATGGCCAGCCGGCAATGCTCGCAGGGTTTACGGCTCCCGCAGGGAGAGCCGCCAGTGAACAGGTTTCGTTGATCGACATAGCCGGTGATATCCGGCGAGATGAAGCCTCCGTAGATCACCACCGCGCGTTTCAAAAGCGCGGCGGAGGCGTGGTGAAAAAAGCCCTCGTGACCCACATACGCGATCGCCCCGTCCAGCAACGCCAGCGCCTCCCACACGGTGGGCGTGAGCACCGCCTCGACGCCGGCCAGGCGCGGGTAGCGTTTCGAGTCGACGCGGGGAATTGCCTGCACCAGATGGATGCCGGCATCGCGGCAGAGCCGGGAAAACTCGAACCAGCGATCGGTCGGCCACTGCTTGTTCGGCGAAGCCCGCGGTTTGATGTTCGGCTCAACCAGGACGTAGCGCGCCGGCAGCTCGACGCCGTGTTTGTTCAGCCCATCAGCGGCCATGTCGACGCGCACCAGCGGCAGCTGGTACCGGATCGGGTGATAAGGCCGCCAGACGAAGTGGTCCGGAGTGATCGCCTCGATATACGGACGCACCCCCGGACCGTCGACCATGGTGATCATGCCCGGTTCGTTTTGGTCAGGACCGAGAATGTGCTTCGAGCCGAACCACAGCTCGTGCCAGCGGCCGCGGCCGTGACGATCGAGGATCTTGACGCGGGCCGAATGCTTGCGACCAGTCAGCTCGGCGGCACCGGCCGCCATCAGCTCATCGCCCAGGCCCATTAACCGCCCGCCTTGTTCGCCGGCGCCTTCGCTTTCGCCTTTGCCTTTGCCTGCGCCTTAGCCCGCGGTCCAGGTGATGGCTTGGCGGGCGCCTCCAGGCGCGCACGCACGGCCGGGTGCAGCGCGCAGACCATGCCGGGCGCCACATACGGAAAGCTCCCTACGCCGCCCCCAGGCCCTGGGAGCGGCGGTGCCGCGGTGCAAAGATCACGCCGACGGTGCAGACAGGTCTCGCAGGTCGCGTCCCCGTAGACCTTCCCGCGTTCGGGTACGTCGTTTTTCATGATTGGCTCCTGATTGGTTGCCGCGTTCGATCGCGGAGGCGGCCATGCCGGCAGCGATCTCGCCGAGTGACCATTGATTGTCCGCCAGCACATGGCACCAGCGCAGCCGGTCGGCAGGCATCGGCGGATCCACCACCTGGTGTAAAGCGGTACCTGACACGGCCGCAGCGGCACACGGACCGAGAACCACGGCCGGGATCCCGGCAATCAATCCATCGATCGCCACGTTTGAGTCGAGCGACACGGTGCACCAGGCATCCCTGAGCACATCCGCGATCGGCGGAGCCGGCCGGTACCGGGTCGGCTTCTCCCGCACCACCACCGGCCGGTCCGTGACCTGGGAAAGCCCCGCCAGCACCTCGGCCACCCAGGACGCACGCTGCAGGCCTCGCCGTTGGTACCACCAGTCCGACTGCACCGCGACCACGATGTGATCGCCGCGCCGCCGCCACGGCTGCAGCTCGATGCCGAGCTTGGCGAACCGGGACCCATCGCTGGTACCCAGGCCATCCACCTGCCGAGCTGCCCAGGTCACGCGGAACATCACCGGCCCAGGCCCCTGGTGGTACTTCGAGCGGAGATAGCCGTTGTCGATGTAGACATACCGACGAGCCCGCTCGGCCAGGGCAAACGCCGGCAGCGTCACCTCATCGACGCCATAGAAAACCGGTGAGATTTTCCGAACTTCGAGCTTCGCCAGATCTGAAGCGGTGACGGTTCGAGCCCCGGTACCGCGGACCCAGGCATGCAGGACTCGCCGCGCTTTACGCTTGCGCGGGTTCAGGACGGCGACGTAGTCGGGTCGCGCGGTCATGGCTGAGCAGGTAAGCGAACGGCAGACCCTGGGCGATTTCGGAAAGCGACCACTGCGCCCAGGCGATCTGTTCGAGCGCGCGGCGATAGGCACGGCCATCGGGATAGGTGACCCGCGGTGATGTGGTGTCCAGCTTGCAAGCTGCTGCTTCTCCGATCCAACGCGGAGCATCGTAAACGACCGGCACGCCGCTCACCAGCGCCCGCACCCCGACTGCCGATGACCAGATAAGCACCGCCCGAGCATCGGCCAGATCGGCCTCCAGGGACCGCTCAGGCCGCGCACGCCCTGGGTGCAGGCGGACGCGCAGCTCCACGCCAGGAAACAGCGCACGCGCCGCCTGCTTGGCTCGTGGCAGCCAGTTGGCCGGCGACCGCATGGTGGTGGAGCCGATGCCCCGCTGCGCAGCGACCAGGACGTAGCCCTCGCGGTCCGGATCCACAGCGCCGGCGTCGACAATGCCGAGCGCAGGCCACCGCGGCATCTCCAGCGGAGCCGGCCACCGACCGCTGCCGTTGTGGGAGTCGAGCGCCATGGCATAGAGCGGGTGCCCTTCCGAATCCGCACCGATGTAGCCGTTCTCGCAGCAGATGACCCGAGCGCCGGCCGCCTGGTAGGTAGCTGCAAGCGTCTCCTGGCGACGGTGCATGTTCCAGGTCACCAGCAGATCGCCGCCCCCAACGCGGCCCTGGCGGTCGCCGACGTTGCCAAACGACACGGAGAAGCCGTTTGCCTCCAGACCCGCGGCGAACGCATCCCGGCGGTAGTGCGGGCCCTCGGGGATGGTCACATACGCATGCTTCACCCGAGCACGCCGGCCACTTCGGCGATCGCCCGCAGCTGAGTACGCAGCACCTCGGCACGCGGAGAATTGGGTTGCAGGAACACCCGGTGGATCCGCTCCAGCAGATCCCGGTCCTCCGAACGCATCAGCTCGACGCCATCGCGTTTCAGATCCGCGGTCAGCGCCGCGACGGACATCCAATGCGCACGGCCGCAGACGATCGAGGCCTGCAGGACCCGGAAGGTTTCGGCCGCGAACTCCGAACTCGGTGCCAGCCGGCCCAGCTCCACGAGTTCGATGTGGCTCGCCTCGCCGGCCGGACAACGCAGCAGCCGAGCGAGTTGATCGCGTTGGAGCCCTGCTCGAGTACGCGCCAGGCGCAGGAACTCACCGAACATCGGAATCCACCAGCTCTGCCAGCTTCGCCCGGATCAAATTACCGCAGGCCGGCCGAGATGCGCACACCACATCGCCTGGCTTGAGCTGTACGCCGCGCTTCGTCTTCCAGGAACGCAGCATCCGCAAGCGCGGGACTTCGAGCGCAGCGGCCCTGTCCGGAGCGGAGGCGGCCGATTGGACCCGTTCGGCCGGGTCGAACACCGAGAACCAGGTCTCCAGCGGTGAGCCGGCCGGGACCCGAATCACGTCATCACCGCCGATCGCCACCAGCAACCGCTCCCAGCGCCGGAGCAGCTCATCAAACGACACCTTGCGGCCGGTGGAGAACGCACCAGGTGCGTGGAAGTACGTACCCCCGCGGTACAAATCCATGCCCAGCGGCACGATCGGCGCGCACCCCATGATCCAGGCAACGAAACAGCCGAGCATTCCGGACTGGTGCACCGGCTTACCGAACATCGGCACATCCGCCCAGGTCCTGGGCGCGACCACCGGCACCGGGTACGGCGCGAGCTTCTCCTGGATCTCATCCACGCACACGATGTAATCCGGCATCCGGGCACCGGTGGTTTCCGACAGCACGCAGCCGTGCTCGTTGGCAGAGATCAGCACCGCCTGGTCCGGGTCGACGCACAACGCCTCGAAGGCCTGCGGTAGCGAGGGACCACCGCCCAGGACATAGGCAGGCCGGCCGGCGTGCGCGCCCACCAGGTGGACTATTGAGCTTTCGTCAGATCGGCAGACAAGGTCTGCAATTCGCATACCCATACGATAGTCGAGACGCGGAAGACCACCGCACCCCCCGCGAGAGTTTCCCACGCGGTCTCCTTTTCCACGAGTTTGTGAACACCAGCGACGTCCGGCCGCCAATCCGCAAGCCGAGAAACCACCCAGTCCTCCGCCGGATCGTTTGCGAGTTCGGCCTCTTCCGGGTCGCACGGCTGCACGATCTGAGTGACCACATCGAGCAGGCGCAGGGATGCGTTGCCGGTGTGGGCGGAGCGGCCGATGCGGCCGGAGGTCTCCTCGTGCTTCCAGACCCCGATCATTCCCGTTTCGAGCTGCTCGCCCAGGACGAAGCGCCGGACGTTGGCACGCGGCAGATCTGGTGCCAGGTCGATGTTCAGGCGATGAACCACCGCCTCCAGGACCGCGCGTCGAAGGTTCGGCATTACGGCGCGTCCTGCAAAACGAGATCGACACGGTTAAGTGAATCGCCGCGGTCGGGATCCCGGCGCTCGAAGCGGTACCGGTGCCCGCCCTGCATCACGAACTCGCCAGAGCGAAGCCGAGCAACGCGATCCGTCATCGCCGTTCGGAACACCACCTCGGAGGCTTGGATCCGGCCGCCGAAAGCGGTCTCGAGTTCGAGCGGGTCCCGGATCATCCGGCCGCGCTGAGTGGTCTGGTCGGGCAGCACCAGGTCATCGGAGATCACCGAGTTGTCGATCGCCGCGTCGATCAGGCCCATCACCGAAGCGAAGTCAGCCATCGGAAGCCTCCGCCGCGACGTCCTCATCGGACTCAGCAAACCACAGAAGGCAGCCGCGCTCCCCCACAGAGAACCGGAGCCGACCGCCATCCATCAGCCGGTGGGCGGTGCTAAAGACAAGGTAGTGGTCGCTGCTCAATTCCTCGGCCATGGCCATGGTCGAGGTTCCCGGATTTTCCGCGACATACGCGACGATCCGGTCCTGCAGCGACGGCGCCGGGTCCTTGGAATGCCGCGACAGCAGCACCGCGCGAACCGCGGCGTCCTTCGCCTCCAGCAGCTTACGCAGAGCGACGGCGCGCTCGGTCCCGGCTGGCAGGGAGCGATACAGCTGGAAGGCCAGCTCACCGAACGGCCGTGAGGCAGCCGCCAGGTGCTCGGGCAGATGAACGTACTCGAACAGGGAAGATTCAGGTTCGACAGACATGATGTGGCGTCCTTGATGGTTGAGCGGAGCCAGCACGGTACCAAAAAAAACGGGCCGCTGATAAGGCGGCCCGTCTCCTGAATTTCTACACCGCGGGTCAGGGATACGCGGGCATCATCGTGGCGCTTACAGAATGCGAGGGATCAGGTGTTCTTACCCCGAAGCAGCATCTCGGGCCGCGTGCAAAGCATCAGCGGGTACGAGTACAGCTCCAGATCCACGAACATCTGACGCTTATCGTCAGGGACGATCAGCGGCATGAACAGCCGGCCCGGCTGGTTCACGGTGGACATGGTCTCACCGGGCGCCATCACGTGCTCGAAAACACCAGGCGCGCGCACCGGGAAGAACTTCACCTTGGTCGCAGGGACGGCGACGGTCGAACCGTCATCGGTACCGCGATAGTTGACCCAGGTGATACCGCCGTAGCGGACCTGGCCGAACGGAGCACCGAAGTCGTTGCGCAGCTCGGAGGCCTCCGCCTGGTTCAGATAGGTCGAACGGACCTCGCTGTGGGCGGTGAGTTGATCGAAAAAGGTGTCGCCGCACAGGCCCATCACGTAGGACTGGCCTTCAACCCAGGCGCCCTTAGACGCGCGCGCCATGGACCGGATGATCTGGTTGCAGAGAATGCGCACCGCGCCGGAGGCCGGCGTGGCGTTGTCCAGATCGAAATCGACCTCCGCCGGCTGGGCGATGCCCCAGGAGTCGAACCAGTTGAACAGCTCGGTCGCGCCATCCGAATCGTAGACGATCCCTTGCACCGCGCCGAGACGCATGTGCTCCAGGGTGGTCTCGATATCGCGCTCGAGTTTCAGGTAGCGATCGGCGACCTCGTCCATGACCTGCACGAGTTCGGATTCAGTACCGAACGCGCGAATACCACTGAGTTCATCGGCGGTGATGGTGTCCTGTTCGGCGATCCGCACCGCGCGGAAATCCCGAATGTCGGCACGCTCGCCGGCCCGCTCGCGGCGCGGCGTAGGCGGAGCACCTCGGGCGCTGGTCGGTACCAAGGCGAGCACCCCGGCTTTCTTCTCGACCGCAACCGATACGGTGCGAACCGGACGCGGCTGGAAGATGCCAAGCTGGCCCAAGAACCGCGGCTGGTAGTCGAGCTTCTCGACCGCATCGGTCATCTCGACCAGGCCGAAGGCGTCGTTGTTGAAAATGTCCATTGTTGCCATTGCGGATTACTCCTGGGTTAACTTCGAGAGACGGCGACCAGCGGCCTAGCGGAAAACGATCAGCTTTGCTTCGAGCGCAGCCTTCCCGAGCACCGCGTCGTTCTCGGTGTTCGAGTCAGGCCACTGAATCATCGTGGCATCGACCTCGGCGAATCGAGCAAGAATCGCCACTTTTTGCGCGGAGGTCGAGGCGGCCACGGCCGCGATCGAAATGCCATACGGCGTCTCACCACCATCGGTCGCCAGCGGATCGAGCGAGACGATGACGTTGTCCAGCTCGCGCCGACCGACCACTTCGCCGACCACCAGCGAATCGCCAGCGAGCAGCGTGACCTCATCCATCGAGAGGCTTGGATCGTAGTTGATGATGAACTCGGCGCGGTGCCGACCTTCGGTGAGTACGGTCATGTGGCGTTACCCCTAACTAGGTTGGTGTGCAGCAGCAGAGCGAAGTCTACTTCTTGCCGTTTCTTTTCGCCAAACGCTGATCCCACAGCTGGCTGGCTTTGATCTCGCCGCCACCAGGAGTACCAGCGCCCAGCGGAGCCGGCGCCTCGGTGCGCAACGCGTTCAGATCGATGCCACGCGTGCGAATCTCGGTGAGAATTTTCGCGCTTGCAGCCTCGACGGTGAGCCCTTCGGTGATTGCGGCAGACACCACCGCATCCAGACCATCGGCATCGCCAACCAGCGCCTGGATTTCCAGCACCCGAGTCCGCTCGGCTTTCGCCGCCGCTTGGAGTTGCTCAGCGCTGACCTCATCAGCAGCCTCAGCGGCAGCCAGACCCTCGGCGCGACCAGCGGCGTGCGCTTCAGCCCGGATCGATTCGAGCAGCGTCTCGCCGCCTGGCATTTCGGCCAGGATCCGCGCGTCGACGGTTTCAACGGCCTGCACCTGATCGACACCGGTGGCTTGATAGAAGGCGCCGGCGGTCAAATTTCTTACGGTCATATCGGGGACTCCTGAAGTCTGCAAAGCGACGATGAGCGTCTCCAGCTCACCGAACCGATCCGCCATGCCGTGCTCGATTGCATCGGCACCGATGCGGGTATCTCCGGCGCCATAATCTCGCAAGACCGCCTCCAGCGAAACCCCCCGAAATTCGGCGACGTGCTCCAGCATGATATCGGTGTGCCGATCAAGCTTATCCTGGAGTTGCGCGGCCCCTTCCGGAGTGAGCGGCGACAGGTTTTTAGCGGGCGTCTGGCTCGATACAAATTGCAAACGGCGGATGCCGGCATCGCGCAGCAGCTTGGTGTCATCGATCATGAAAACCACGCTGCCCAGGCAGCCGACCTCGGCGGAGGCGGAGATCACGATCTCACGGCAGGCAGCCGCGGCCACGTAGGCAGCCGAGCAGGCCGAACCGCCGACATGCGCATACACCGGTTTCACCTCGGACACGGCGCGGATTGCCTTAGCGAACGGCAAGGTGCCCTGCCAGACACCACCGGGCGAGTTCAGCGACAGGACGATCGAACGCACCGCCCGCTCATGACGCAGCGCGTAGAGCCCATCAGCGAGCGACTGCCAGGTCCAGGCCGACCAGACAGACCCATGCATCTGCAGCACGCCGACGGAGCCGCGGTGGTAAGCACGCCAGGTGACCCAGGTGCCGTTTGTCTCATCGGCGATGAAGGCAAGCGGGTCCTCTTTCGCGGCGAGGCTTTCCAGGGCGGAGTTCGAGATCGCCAGCGGACCGGTGACATCGAAAGGCCCGCGCGGCTTGCCCTCGGACGAAGCGACCAGGACCTCGGTATCGTTCAGAACGTCATCAGGCATCGTTGCCCCCTCCGCTTGGTGTTGCCGGTTCCGGATCTGGCGGCATCGGCTCGGCTTGCGCAACGCCCTGCTCAGCTCCAGGGAAGATGCCATCCCGACGTTTGTAGAACCGAGCACGCGCGCGACCCTTGTGCATGCGCAGCCAATTCTCTCCCATCATAGCGGCGGTTTCGACGTACTCGTTGGAGATGCCGATGCGGATCCGCTCCGCGGCCGCCCTGGCCTCTTTCTCCTCGTCCATCGAGCCCCGAGCAGGACCGACCCACATGGCCTGCTGGTAGGCGCGACGGCGGACCGGGTCGGCATAGCCCGGCAGGCGGATGCGGCCGGATGCGACAGCCTCATCGATCACCAGGTTGCGAATCGGAGCCGAGTGGGAGCTGACGTACCAGCCGCGCCGGGTCATGAACGTGCGGTGCGCTTCCAGCATCGCAGCCCGAGCAGCCGCGTAGCTGGTGTTGTACACCATCAGCACGATATCGCCCGGCAGGCCCACGGCCGCCGCGGAGCTGTCCACGATCGAGCGGAAGTACGGTGCGTAGTTCGAGTTCGGCCGTTTCGGGTCCGCAATCTCAGGTTTCTCGCCAGGCGCCAGATCCACGATGGTCCCGGAGCCCAGCTCGATGCGTTCGCGCGCAGCCGAATCGCGCTCGTTGGTCGGGATGTCCTCCGCGCCGGCGAAGGCCCCGAGCGGATTGAGATCGTCGTCCAGCTCGCCGCCGGCCAGCGGATCGCGGGAGATGAAGACGGTGAACATCGACGCCACCACGGCCGCCATCAGTTCGCTGCGCTTGTAGGTTTCGAGCTGCTGCAACGGCTCAAGGATCGGGGACAGCATCGGCGCGCAGCGCACCGAACCGACCTCGCCATGATCCCAGCGGACGTGCATCACCCGGCGCCGGCCGGTACGCGCGCCCCACACGTCGAGCGGGTCCCAAATCATTGCGCCCAGCGGATCCAGGAGATCATCCGGCTCGCCCCGCCGAACATGCACCCGGAGCTGGTAACCATCGGCGGCGCGCTCGATGCCCTGCACCAGGTCGGACCGGTCCGGTACGTTGTCCGGGTTGGAGACGCGCCAGGCGGAGATCTCCTGCGTCTTCAGAAACCACTGCCCGCCGGTACGCCGGACCACCGGTGTGGAGACGAACATGTCGCCATCGAGCATCGTTGCCAGGATGCCCTGGTCCTGCTTCCGGTAAAAATCGAGCTCGCCGGCAATGTCGCATTCCTTCGGATCTTCCGCCCAGGACGCGAACACCTCATCGAGCATCGAGTTGATTTGATCCGCGACCAGATCACGGATGCCGAGCACCTCCGCGTTGACCTCGGAATGCGGCCGCAGGCCGGCACCAACGATACCGGTCCGCATCCGGCCCATGATCGAGCGAGCGACCGTGTGGTTCCGGTAGGCGTCCTGGCTGCGCCCGACGATCCGATGCAGCTCGGCTTCGGGCAGGTTGCGCAGGGCGCTACCCCGCTGCGATCGCCAACTGGTCAGCGAACGCAGCGTGCGCGAGGCGGAGCGGTGGCGGGTGTCCGGAACACCATCGACGTGATAGCGGCCGGAGGCCTCGACCTCAGCCGGCGCGGCCATTTGCTCGACGGTGCGCAGCGCCTGCTGGTTTGCGATGAATTGAGCCCGAGCAGCCAGCCGGCGTGCACCGCGCTCGGGAGAGATAGCCGCGACGGCTCTGTCTAGCAGGTTGCTCATGCTCGCGGCACCGCGGCGATCAGGCGGTTACGCCCGGCTTTCGAGTTAGCGCCCGCGGCGGAGCCCGCGTTCCCGATGCGCTTCTCCAGGATGCCAACGGACTTCCACAGCGTGTCGAGGTTCACGTGCGAGAGCGTTCTACCATCGGCCGTGACACTTTGCCCGGTTTCGAGAATGCGATCGATGTGAGTGCGCACTTTCGCCAGGGTGGCGATATCTTCTGCCTTGCTCAAATTTGCGGCCCTCCAGAACGGACACTTCGACGGTTCGACTTGCGCCGGATTGTACCTGCCGCGAGTTGGTCGGCGCGATTCGCTGGCTCCACCGCCCAGGCCGGCGGCTTGTCCCAGTTGATTCGATCGCCCCCGATCGCGATGACGGCAGCCCGACAATACACCGCCAGGTCGGTCGCCTCATTGCGCTTGCGTTTCGGGTTGGTCCAGCCGGTCGGCGTGCGCACCTCGGCAACCAGTTCCTCGAGGAACGATGGGTGCTCATCGACAATCCAGCGCGGGATGTGCACGTAGCCAGGCCCCGGCGTTTTTCGAGCAAGGTCCGTCGCCACCGCGTCCTTCAGCAGATTGGTGTTGATGACCCACACCGGCACGTCGCCGGCCGCCGAGCTTTTCCGGTCTTTGCGCTTTCGAGCGTCCGGCTTGGTCAGTTTCACCCGGTCCGCGTTCACCCCCTGAAGGCCCGCGCGACCTCCACGACCGCGGCAGAGTTGAATCCGGTTATGCATACCACGGCCGGCATCGCGGAGCCCCCGCCAGAACGCGAGCGCCTTATTGTAAACCCCCGGCTCGCCCTTGCGCGCTTCACCACCAGCGTCACAGAAAACGGTCAGCACCGGCAGCGCGAGATCAGTCCCGAGAATCCCGTAGGTCCGCTTGGCGACCGCTTCGAGCAGAGCCCAGTCCTCCAGGTAGGTCGGCGGATCGACCGCCGCGAAGCGCCGGCCCTCGGGCCGCATCGACGCGGTGATGTGGTACCGATCCACAATCCACTCCTCCAGGCCGACACCGAAGGCATGCACCTGCACGACGAACTTAGACTTCTGCACATCGATGGCGGCCACCGCGAAACGAACGGCCGGATCCAGCTGGTGCTTCGGCGTGTCCTCCAGGCGGGAGGAAAGGCCGACCACCGAGCGACTAGACACCATGGCCCGCGGCACATACGGAGCGGCTGCGTCTGATTGCGTTCGCTGCTTCAGTGAGGTTTCGCTGCCGGTATCGCGGAAGATCTCCAGCGCCTGGAAATACGAGCGGAGCATGCCCTCCCAGGTTTGGTAACTAGCGGCCACACCGCCCATCCAGCCGGACCAGATGTTAGAGCGCCGACGATCACCGACCACGCGCCCGCCCTCGAAGGACTGGCCCTCGTGCAACCAACGGCCGTGCGCGTTGAGCGCGCGTTTGTGGCCCTGGTTGAGCAGGCCCCCGCAGCAGGGACAGGGCACGCGAGCGTACTCCACCACCAGGTCCTCCACCTGGTTCTCATCGATGAGCTCGAGTTGCTGCTCGAAGGTGCCCAAGCGGAACAGGTCATAGCCCGGCGCCGCCTCGAAGAAGCCCCCGCATTGTTCGAGCGGGCACCGGAAGTACCAGCGAGCGCGGGTGCCGGTGTTGTACAGCGACAGGATGCCGAGCGCGGGCGGAGCGCGGTGTGGCTCATCGGCGGGAGTGACCCAGTTCGCATCCAGCACCTCGACGCCCGGCGCGCTTTCGGCAACGCATTTCCCCAGCGACATGTAGGTCTCGATTCGCTTAAAGGCCAGGTCCCACAGCGAGCCCAGGCCATCGACGTCATCGCGATTTTCCGGCCGATCGTACTCGGTGATCAGGACAAACTTTACGGTCCGCTGGGTGAGCTGGGAGGCAGCCGAGTAGCCCAGGTAAACCGACATCCCGGACTTGAACCACTTGTCCAGCACGTTGTCATCCCGCAGACGATCGGACATCCGCGAACGCAGCTCGGGAGACGCAGCCAGGATTGAGTCGAGTTCCTGCTTGGACATTCGGCGCGCGAGCTGCTCGGTAGGCGCGATCAGCAGGCTATGCGCAGGCGCGGTGGTGATGATCCAGGACAACGCGCCCCACACCAGCGCGGCGGTTTTGGAGGAACGCTGTGGGCCCACGAAAACCACGCCCTGGTAATCCCGGCCGTTCATCACGTTGAGCGGCTCGACCATCATCGGCGCCGTGTCGAACGTCAGCGGCCCGGATTCGAACCGGCAGACCATGCTCGCCTGCTCGGCCGGCGCGATACGCATCGGCGGCCGGATCCGCTCGCAGGCAACCGGTAGCGTTTTCCAGGGATCGAAGTACTCAGCCACCACGCGCCTCCCGAGCGGCCGCCTGGGCTTCGGCGATCCGCGCAATTTCGGTGAACATTTCCTCGCGGACCTGGTCGGTCCATTCGCCAATTCTGGACGCCATCGCATGATCCGCGAAGCCCTCCCGCTCGGTGCGGTCGGCGAGCGTTTCGAGGAACCGCACGAACAGATCGACGAGCACCCCGAGCACCTCCTCGTGGTCGGACCGCGGCGTCAGCGTGCCGAGCTTGCGGCCCAGCTCGAGTTTCTGGATTTGCGCGTCATACCAGGCCCGCTGCTTGAACGGATCCAGGCGCTCAGGATCGAACGCGGCGCCGGCTTTCTCCACCGCACCGGCCTCGCGGAGGAACGCGATGTAGGCACGGACAGCCGCAAAGAACGGGTACTTGCCACGACCGCTGCGCGGGATGACGCCCTCGCGCGCCAGCTGCTGCACCCGGCGCTCGGTGCAATCGAACACCCGCGCCAATACCGCCGCCGGCACATCGCCCGAACCAGGATCAGAAGCGGCCGCCATTCACGCTATTCTTCGGACTCGACAGCGGCCGGCTTTCGCTTTTTCACCAGGGAATCAAACTGCTTGCCGGCATCGGATTTTTCTCCGCCGGACTCGACCAGCTTGGCCTTTTTCCCGGTGAAGGATTGCCACCGCCGCACCGCGAGATCTACGTACTTTGGCTCCAGCTCCAGGGCATAGCAGACCCGCTCGGTGATTTCCGCCGCGATCAGCGTGGTGCCGGAGCCGGAGAACGGCTCGTAGACGAGATCGCCAGGCAGGGTGTGATTCACGATCGGTCGCCGCATTGCCTCGACCGGCTTTTGCGTTGAATGCCCGGTTTCGCTTTTCACGTGCGGAATCTCCCACACGGTGTTTTGCTTCCGGCCGCCTTGCCAATCCGCGGTCTCGCCCTTCTTCACCACATAGGCGATCGATTCATGAGCCTCGGTGAACGGCAGATCATCCAGGTCACGGGTGGCGACGATGAGCGGCTCATGCTTGGGATGGTAGTGACCGCGACCGATCGCGTGCCGGGATTTGACCCACACCAAGATCTGACGGACCTCGAAACCGACGGCGCGCAAAGAGGCCACCACCTCGGCGGTGCGCACGGACGCGTGATACACGTAGGCGATGTCGCCAGGGAACAACGCCCAGGTCGCGCGCCAATCGAACAGGTGGTCGTTGGTCACTTTGCCGGTGGCGATATCGCCGCCCATGCCGAGCGCCTCCTTGCGCCAGGAGGCGTCGTAGCTCACCCCATACGGCGGGTCGGTAACCATGATCGACGGACGCGCACCGGCCAGGAGAGCAGCCACCAGGTCGGGACTTCGGTTGTCGCCGCATGCCAGCCGGTGTGAGCCGAGCTGCCAGATGTCGCCAGGCTGAGACACCAGCGGCGGTAGCGCGGCGTCGTCATCGGCCGCAGCGCCAGCAGCGGCATTCTGCTCGCCCAGGTCGTCCGGATCCCGGAGCACGTTACCCAGGTCGGAATTCGACAGCATGTCCGCGAGTTGGAGGTCCTCGAAACCGGTGGCGCGGACGTCAAAGTTCATTTCCGACAGGCCGATTATTTCGCGGACCAGCTTTTCGTCGTCCCATTCGGAGTCCTCGCCGATGCGGTTATCGGCCAGGCGGAGCGCGCGCGCTTTTGCCTCGGAGAGATCATCCGCCACGACCACCGGCACGGTTTCTAGGTCCATCAGGGTGGCGGCCTGGTACCGGCCGTCACCAATGATGATCACCCGATCGCGGTCCACGACGATCGGCTGCTTGAAACCGAATTGACGAATCGAGTCGGCGATCTTTCGCACGGAGGCGGCGTTGCGCCTGGGGTTGCCAGGGTAGCGGCTGATGGCATCGAGCGGGAGCTGCTCGACCACCAGGTCGGATATCGACGGCTTTGCTTTACGGGTCACGGTTGGCTCCAGGGATTAGCGCACAGCGGCGCGGGTAAGGGATTCGGTACAGAGCAGGCGCCTGGTAGCCAGGCCGGCGGGGATCGGTCGATCGAGAGAAAGCGAGGCATCAAGGCCGCTCCGTGGTGTCGTTGCCGGCCATGGTGCCACGAGCGCCTATACGAAACGAAACCCTATGGCCCAAAAAAATGGCTCGAAATCCGCGGGACAGCGGCCGCCCGCGGTGATGACCTGGGCCGACGGGACCCACAACCCACCCGGTCAATCGTCAACTAGGTTTCATTTGCGCTCGCCGAGGCGCTCCAGAATGGCCTCAGCGTTGTCGGATGCGCGATACCGAGAGCCGATGTTGTCGATCGCGTCGACCCGCACCTGGATCTCTTCGACCAAACCACCGATACGGGACACAACCGAGCGCAGCTCATCAGCGTCATCGCGCGTGCGGACGTCTGAGTGTTCGAGCCGTTCTACGTCGGCACGGTTCGCACCGACCATTGCGACGGAGCCCGCCAGCTCACGACCGAATTCGATCTGATTGCGCAGCAGGAACTCGACACTAGCATCCAAAGCATCTAGACGAACCGGCGCCTGGGCGACCAGGGAGGCGCGTTGTTCCAGCTTCGATTCGATCTGATCGACACGGCGATCGCTGATTGCCAGGCGGGAATCGACGGTGCTTTGACGAAGCGATTCAAGATCGGAGACGATGGCCTGCTCGCGCCGAAGGTTTTCAATGGACTGCGCCTGGAAGGCAGCAGCAGCACCGACAATGGCGACGATTAGCGCGCCCGCCGCGACCCACACCGACGGCGACCGGCTGGCATCGGTAGCGTTCTCCAGGCGACGGATCCGCTCATCGTTGGCGTTCTCCAGGCGCCGGAGGCTGCCCTGCAAGGAAGCAAAACCGGCCTCGACTTGCGCCCCGACCTTTGCCAGGTCCGTCTTGACGGTTGCGAGATCCGCATCAACGTGGTTGAGCTTTGCCCACACCGGGTCGAGGTTTTCCCCGTTGCGCGGTTCCAGCGACGTCTCGGCCATCGAATCCTCCATGCCAAATCACAGCACGCGAACGAGCACGCGCGCCTTAAATGTTCAGGTAGATCTGCGAGCCCCACAACGCCGCCACGAGCAGGAACGAGCACGCAAAGCCTATCACCGCTAAGCGCGGCGTGCCTTTGCCTCAGCGACCCGGATCCGCTGCTGGATGGCGGCGGTGAACTCCTTGGGCCATTGTTCGAGCCACCGCTGCTCCATCACCCGGCGCGCGCGCCGACCAGCGACACGTTGAGCGATACCAGGACCGTGCACCTTCAGGATGCGAGAGCTGCCAGGGATCGATACCCACGCATGACCACCGAAACGAGGATCAGGCACAAACGTGCCCTTCTTCAGGCTGGTGCGACCAGAGCGGCGGTTTGTCTTCTCAACCAGCGGACGCTTACCGATGACGAAACCGGCGCGGCCTCGCGCCTTGTAGACCCGCCGCGCTTTCTTCTTGGAGATCCGATAGGTCACGCCCTTAAGGCCCATCTTCGCGCCGAATTGCACCAGAGGAATCGGCCCGCCCTTGGCACGCAGCTCGACGTACTGCTGAGACGCAGGCACGTCGGTGCCGCGCGGCGCTTCGATGGTGATTTGCGCGTTTAGATCCGAGGTTTTGATCACCCAGCTTTCGCGGATGTGCTTCACCACCGCAACGCGCACCGCACGGCCTGCGCGCGCGTTGGCGGTGCCGATCGCCTTACCCAGGCCGGTGGCACCCAGCTCCGCGGCTTTGCGCACCAGGGCATCGGCATCGACCACAGCGGCGACGGTCACGGCTCAGGCCTCGGCGACGGTGACCAGGACGCGGTAATGCGGGTTCTCTTCGTGCACCAGGACGGTGATGTCATCGGCCACATCGGTGGCGGAGACGCGCAGGTAATAATCACCCACCGCGATATCGAGCTCGCCGAGCGTCAGCACCAGGCGACCAGCAACGGGAGCGGTGACGATGTCGGGATAGGTGCCTGTTGAGAACGGGCCCTGAGCAGAGCCCGCATTGGCAAGCGCCGGAATGAGCTCAACGGCAAAGGAGGCGGCGGTCGTTAGATCCAGCGCATCCCAGGCATCGGTGGCGACGTTGTACTGCTCGAACCGCAGCCGGATCGGGTTGACCGCATCCAGGTAAACCGTCTCGCGGATCTCACGAACGCGGGACGATTCAAGGCGTGTCATCTGAGGAACTCGATCGCCACGCCCTGCTCTTCGACCTGCTCGACCAGGCCCTGCTTCACCAGGCGATCGAACAGCGGCTGGTCCATTTCGTAAACCACGCCCTTAGAGAGCTTGAAGGCGGCGTGCCGCGTCTTCGTTTGGTTCGGGTCCTTCGGGTGCGGGATCTCGATCGGCGTGGACGTTTCCACCCGATCCAGGGCAAGCGCGTTGATCATGATAGAGCCTCCGAAGTTTAAGCCGCGGCTTGAGTGAGAGTAACGGTGACGCTCAGCTGGTCGCCGTCGTCCACAGATTTATTGCCTTGCGTGAAAGTACCGGCCGCCTCCAAATCGCCACCGGACGAACCGACCTGGGCGGAGGTGGTGATGAACGCCCCGTTGCAATCGAGCGAGTTGGTGTTCACCAGGAACGCGGCCGCGGTGGAGGTCGCCAGGGACTGGCTCGACACGGAGCCGAGCAGCGCCGTCAGATCCGGGCGATCGCCGGACGTGGTGTCGTACTCGGTGAACTCGGTCCAGCCCCCATGCGAGGCCATCGTATCGCCGCCGGCGATCGTTGGCGTGGTGCCATCGATCAGACCGATGAAGTGCTGAGCGGTGTAGTTGCTCGCAAGCCACATCCGCGAAAGGTAATTATCGAGCCCCAGGTTGGTAACTAGGTTCTCGACGTGATCGCGCCACAGCTCGAGAGAATCGACCTCGGCCTGATTGACCAGACCGCGTGCCATGCCAGCCGCCAGCGCATTGCAGCGGAACTCCTCACGCCACGGCAAAGCGAACCGCGACTCTGCACGGTCCAGCTCGCCCATGAGGTCCTTCACCCGGTGACCGGTGACCTGGTAGATACCGACATGACCAGCACGCACAGGAAGCGCCACGCGGGATCGGGTTTCTAGGTCTGAGCCGGCACCAGACATGGCTTTTTCGTTCAGCATCGAGAGGTACTCCCATCGCAAGTCGGTTAGCGGGTGCCAATGTATCGCAGCGCCTTAGACTAGGCCACCCCGGTCGATTCGACGGACCCGAATCAACGCGGTCTCGTCAATGATCCGAATCTCGCCCGAGATGATGATCCGCTCGGTATCCAGCACACCAGAAACCGCAAAAGTCGCCTCGCCGGCTTCGTTGACCTCGACGCCCGCCTCCAGGAGCGCCTGCAGCGCCAGGGTGCTGCCCGCTTGCGCGTTGATGGACGTCAGATGCACCGACGTCGCGGCGATCGCCTCGGCGGCTTCCGCAGCCGACAACAGCGAGACATCGACCAGCGTGCCGAGCGTCCGATCGACGCCAACACCGGCATCCGCATCACCGCCAACACCGCCCAGGAAATTAGCGATCGCCACCTGGGCGCTTCCAGATTGCGCATTCAACGCGATCGTCAGAGGCAGGCGCATGACGGCGCCCATTTGTGCGCCGGCAACAGCACCGGATGCCACATCGACGGTGATCTCGCCCTGAAGCGTTGCCGCGGACTGGTGCCCTGCGTCACCAGCGAGCCCGAGCACGCCCAGGTGGATCGCGGAGGCCTGCGTGGTGTGATCGCCGGTCGCAGGCCCGCTCAGATCCACCGGAATACCCAGGTCAGCACCTGGAGCCACCCCGGCATCCGCATCGCCCCCAACGGAGCCCTGCTGATCGGCCGTCGCGGAGTTCGCCGCACTCGCATCGGCGGCTTCCGTGGTGGACACAGAACCGCTCCTGAGCGCCGATGGCTGCAGGCCGGCATCGACGCCCCCCAAGACGTCGACATCGGCCGTCAGGACCGCTGTGGACGCCTGGGCCCCTTCGGCGGCGCCGGAGACGTCGACCGCCTGCACACCACCGGCACGATCGAACGCAGCGGTGCCCTCGCCAGCCAACGAAACCTCGCCGAGCTGGGAGCCAGTCATGACCTCCACACCGAAACCGACAGCGGACTCGCCTGGATGGCCCACGGTAAGCGGTGTGACAGCTTCTCCGCCGAAGGTCACGCCGCCAGTTGCGCCAAGATCGAGTAGCCCCCGAGCGGGAGACCACACCTTCACGAAATCGAAGTGGTTGTTGGTCGCGACGCCTTCAACGCCAAAAGCGACGCCGTTAGCGCCGGGAATATCGTCGCTGCTTAGCGTTTGCTGACGAATCAGCTCGCCGTCCACTTCGAGCCGCATGATCAGATCGATGACCGAGGCGCGCACGTGATAGGTGGCGTTGGTGTTGAAAGTTTGCGCTTGAGCGGTCCCGGTCAGGTTGGTCTGCCCAGGCGTATCTGCGTCCTCGCGATAGAACGAATAATCGTCGTTTGGCTCGCGAAGATTGAACCAATATTGATTTGCCTTGTTGAGATGCCGCGGCGATACACCGATTCGATGACCTGTGGTGGCCGAAGTAACCCAGCTCAGCTCTACAACGTGATCTTTATGACCAGTTCTCCAACGCGCGCGCTGAGCGCTGGTAGTCAGCTCGAGCTGATTTGATTGAATCGACATTCCACCAGAACCGGTAACGTCGGAGGACACGCTGGTCGCGCCGACCGCCTCATAAACCCCGGCGCTTTGCAGCGCAAAATCCGGCGTGTGGGATTCGATCCCGGTGCCGTTGGTATCGGTGAATGTGTCGTAGAGTTCCAGCTCGAAGCCGAAGTCCTGAACATAGACGCCATGCAAGCGATGATTGGTCCCGCTCACCTTGGTGAAATCAAAGCGGAGGAACTCGGTCGCGGAATCGACGCGCACCACCACGGAAACCTCATACGCTACGGTTCCGGCGCCGGAGGTGATCGTCGTCGAAAACGATGAGGCGGAGCCTTCGCTTAGCGAGATGTCGATATCGGCGGAGGCGGCGTCGACGCCCACCAGGAAAACAAATCGATAAATGCGATTCGGATCAAGCGCCGCGGAGTCGAGACGAAAGCCTGCGGAGTTAACGCTGTTCGAGATATGAGCGGTGGTGGCGGCCTGTGTTGCGGTCGGGGTTCCGTTGGTCCAAGAAACGGCCGGAGCGGTACCAACGCCACCGACCTCGCGAATGACCGTAGGCGAGCCGATGTCGACATAATCCTGCAGCACGGAGCCGCCGACCTTGCTCTCGAAATCAGCCGCCGCCGATCGACCAAAGTGCGCCCAATCCAGGTCGCCAAAATCGGCCTCCAGAGCACGCCCGCCTGGGTTTTTATTCGCGCTAGATGAGTAGACCGTGACGTCCAGAATGCCCATGGGTGTGCCCTGCTGATCGCCGCTGACAGCGACGGTGGTGGATTCAGACGGAAATGATACCTCGCCCAAAGCATCGACCGCGCGCACCTGAGCGGAGTAGAGCCCAACCGGCACGCCGAAGATGCTTGCGCGCTTTCGACCGGCAGGAGCATCGACCACCTGGTCGGCGCTTTTGGATATCAGCGGCCCGCCGTTGAGCGAGCGATCGATGATGTAGCCGAGCGGCGGAGATACCGGTGTGCCGTCCTCGTTCTCGGTGGGCGGCCAGAATTCGAGCGCCAGCTCACCGGTTCCAGAGCCGGTGCCTGAAGGTACCCACAACTCTAGGACCCAATCGTTTGTCCAGGCAGCGGCCCCCGGCGGGTCGAACTCCACCGCAGCCCCCCGCACCACATCGAACTCGGCCAGAACCGAGCCGTCCTCGGGTCGCATCCAGCGACCACGCAGCGGTCCGGAGCCGGCAAACTGGTCGGTACGCACCTCGAAGTTTCGACCGTTGCCGACGTAGAACCAGGCAGCCGTTCGATCGCCGCGGCGAAGTACTCCGACCCGGCCCGGCGGGTTGTTTTGGTGACCGAAGTCGACAACCAGGCCGGCATCCGCGACGTTGCCCTCGTCGTGGATCCGGTCCATGAACGGCCGCAGCACCGAAAACACCGCAACGCCACCGCCAGCATCGAGCGCGCCCTGCCAGCCATCCGCAAATTGCCAGACCAGGGAATTCCCGTAGGTAAAACCAGCACCACCACCGAGCGCCGACAGCCACGCAGCCACGCGAACATTCCACTCGGGCAGGGACAGATCCGGACCCTCGTAGTTGATTTCGGATTGCAGGAACGGTCGAGAGACACCGGAGTACCAGCCATTCGAAACAACCAGGTTGGTCAGATTTTGATAGGCCTGGTGGAGGTACAGATCGACGTCCTGCTCGCCCTCCCAGTCCTCGGCTACGTTTTTTCCGGCATCGCCGTGCATGGCGATCAGCGCGCTCGGGTGCGCGTTTGCACGCATGGCCGAAACCGCGGCGCGCAGCCGGGTCATCTCCTCCGCGTTCATGGGCCGCTGCGGTTCCCACACGTCGTCGTTCGGCCCCGACCACCGCAGCTTGTCGTATTCGCCGATCATGAAATTGACGTGCGCCTGGGTTTTATACCGGGAGGCGACGAGCGCGAAATACTGCTTGTAGAGATCGAGGTCCTTGATATGGCGATCGTTGTGCGGACCCCACATCGGCGCCATCCACAGCGCGATACCGAGCCGCCCGGCCTCCGCGACGGCATGATCGATCACCGAAAAAAACGGTTCGTTGAGCGCCACGGTGGTGGCGGTCAGGATGAACGGATCATCGGGCCCGCCATCGTAGGGAGCCGCCGTCCCGGCCTGGGTGATGATGGGACCTTGAATCACCCGCACACCGCGAGCGCGCCGATCTTCGAGATACGCGGTTACACCGGCAGCATCCAAACGATGCCCCATCGTCCATCCGGTGTCTCCAATCCAGAACCAGGGTTCTCCATCCAAACGGAGATGCCGGCCATTAGGCGCTACGGAAAGCACAGGAGCAAAAGTCGCAGGCAGAGCACCACCGCACGGTTCCGTGGCCGCGCGGCTCTGTGGGCTTGCAGGGCAAGCGGCGCCGCCGTTTGAAGGCGAGGTGGTGACGGTGAAGTGCCGGGTCTCATCGACGGAGCGAAAGCCGCCGGAGCAGGGACCCTCGGATCCAGGAACGCGCGTCCAAGCCGACCAGATGCCGGCACAATCGACGGCCGGCGGCGGAGCGTCTGGTTCCACGTGAAACCGAAAGGTGCCGAAGTCGGGAAACCAATCGGTGCCTGGCGTTTGCTCAGCGGCCTCCGCGCACCGGAGGAACGCATCGCCTTGGGAGGTGGCGGCGATCTCCACGCCGTTTGGCCCCACGCAGCGCCAGACGAAGGTGCTCTCCTGCACCGGCATGGGCACCGCCCACACGGCCGCGGAGAGCGCCAGAAACGCGCTGACAAGCCAGCGGCTCATTGATCAACGCCTGGACACTGGCGAGCTTGCATCGCTAGAAGCAGGTCCCGATCGTTGCCCACGCATTGACAGCCGGTACCAGAGCCACCGGAGTCGGTGAAATAGCCATCCAGCTCGACTTCGAAGTCGGTGCACCGGCCGAGCAGCATGCCGGCAGGCAGCTCTTCAAGCGGCGTGGTGATGCCTGGCGTGCCGCAGGCGGAAAGGAGCAGCGCGAACGCGCAAAACAGGTATCGCATGACAAGTGTCCGGGTGGTTGAAGCCCGGCCAGTCTATCACCGCGAAGCGCGGATCCAGCGGTCCCAGGTGGCAGCCCACACGACCACGTTTGAGTGTTCGAATATTTCCGAATGGCCCATGGTGGTCCGGTAGTTGCGCCCGAGAGGCGCAAGATCGTTTAGGCCATGCACGCCGGCAGAGCCCCAACGCGGGCCGATGGGCAGGTAGCGAACGGCGCGCAGGACCCAGTCCGCGCCGGAGTGGATGCAATGCACATGGGCACCATGTGAGCGGCGGAGGTCGAAATCACGCTCCAGCGCCGGGTTGACCAGGATGACGCTCGAGTAGCTGCGAAAGCGGGTCGCCCAGGCGGCCAGGTAACCGCCGTTCGAATGACCGAGCAAGGCATCGCCCTCGCGGGTCTCATCCAGCACGCGCTCCAGATCGAGCAGGAGGTTTTTGTACTTGCGAGCGGAGAGCGCAAGGCGCTTCGGCAGAGTGACATCGACCACCTCGTGCCCATGCGCCTCCTGGAGCTGGCGCAGGCCGCGATCGACGTTTAACTCGCCCTCGGTGCGCACCCCATGAAGTCCGGCGGTGCGTCCGGACCAGGCAACGGATTTGATCATTTGAAAGGCCGGTCCCGACGGCGACCACACGACAGAGAAATCTACCAGCGAGCTGGCAAAAACGACACCACATCGCCTCAGAGTGTGGAACGCCGCCGGAAACCGGTGAGCGGAGCGGGCACCCGGACCTCAGAGTACAGGCCGAAGCACGCTAATACTCGAAATCTGCTCTTGGCAGGCCGATGTCCACTCGGCGATCGAGATGGACAAAGATCGAAGCGACCCCAACCGACCACCCCAGCTCGGCAGCCATACTACAGAACCGGTCCCGCTTGTCGCTACTCCAACCCCAGGTCGAGACATCGCAGGCCATGCAGCCGAGCGCCAGCGTGCGATACGGGCGATCGCAAACGTGCAGCGATCGAGGATGCCCGCCGACCTGCAGGTTTCGTTCTCGAGTTCGGCAGCAGCTGGTCAGGCGCATCGGGTGGCCGACTTGCAAGCGGAGGTAGGGCAGGGCGATGGCAAAGCGGGAGTCGAGCACCAGAGCACCAGACGGATCCTCCAGCTCCTGGCGGCTGAAGTGCGGTACCGGATCGGTCCAGGCGAACGCCGAGGTCACAACGGCAGCCCGGCCTGGCTTGCCGGCGCCGGCCGGCTCACATCGACGTACATGGCAATCACCTGAAACGGCACCTCGCGGGCCTTGAACATATCCGGGTACACACGATACAACCGCCAGCCGAGCAAGTGCAGCGCCTCCGCTTTTTCGTAGTCGCGCCGAACGCCCGTCGGCCGCACGTGCTTACCGCCGGTCATGACCCCGCCATCGATCTCGATTGCGAACTTCTCCGGGACCCAGGCGAAGTCGAGCAGCCAGCCGCGCACCGGGTGAAACCGGTACTCGCGCACATAGCCCCCGATACCGCGCGCCTTGAGCATCAGCTCGAACTCGGCATTACGATCGGGCGCCGAATTCGGCGGACGCGGAGCGCGTTGCCGATTGGCGCCCTTCTGCTCCCGCGTTTGACCGCGTGCCTGGCGCTCCAGGAGCTGCTGCGCGAAGCGGCCGCTGATACCGCGCCGAGAGCGGGTCACCCGGACCGCCGGAGCAGCGGCAGAGTGGCCTCCGCCCAGGCCTCATCGAAGGCAACCGCAAGGCGCTCGAAGGCACGCGCATGAGCGGCGCGATCCAGCTGGTCCTCGGGCGGATCGACAACAGCGACCACCGACCGGACGTCGATGGCAAGCGGCACCGGGTCATCGGCTGGAATTTCCATGCCGCAGACCTTGCGCGTAAACAGCTGCTGCGTCCGCTCCCAGGCGATCCGCTCCGGATCCGGCCGACGGCGCCTCACCCGGCCGCCCCGTTGGCGTTCGCCTCTTCGGCCGCCGAGGCGTCCTGGATGACCGAAAGCAGCCCCCACACGCTCTCGGGCCCCCCGAGGCGCCGAACGGCGTCCAGCGCCTCGATGTCGGCATCGGTCAAACCTACCGATTGATGCCGATCTGCAGCACCGGAGTAGCTTTGCCAGAATGCGTTGTATGCAGCGCCATCCGGCTCCAATTCGAGCAGCAAAGCGGCCAGCTCGGCGCGGCGCCCGCACAGCGTCAAACGCCGGTGCACGTAGGAAACGATCAAACGCTCCAGCGCGCGGACGTTGGAGGCGCGGCGCTCAGCCTTAACCGGCTCCGGTGTCTGGTCGGCATCGACCAGCGGATCGGGAAGCGGCCGCGCCGAACCGAACTCAAGCGGCGCGAGAACGCCATCGGCGCCCTCGATTTGGACCAGCCCACGGCGCGCACGGTACAGCTCCAGACACCCGGCATGGCGATCAACGAAGTCAGCGATCACATGGCGGGTGATCTTCACATCATCCGCGCCGCGCATTTCGAGTTCGCACCCGCAAACGCAGGTCTCGCGGTAGGTTTCAAGCAACGGCATGAGCGCCTCCTCAGTATTCTGTGATGGGCCGCACCGGGTCGAACGGCAGGTCCAGATTGTAAGTTTGCTTCACCCTTTCGACGTGCGCCAGGGCGAGCGGTTCGACGTCCTCCGGGCGGATCTCGACGTAGTCGGCGAGCAGGACCGGCACCCGCGGTGGCGGGACTTTCTTCACTTCCAGCAACCACCAGACCGCATGCGGAATGCCGGCATCGCGGTCACCGCCATAGGACATGGCGACCTGGCGAGCGTACGCGCCGGGTTCGGCACCCTGCGCGTGCAGGCGCGCGACGGTCATAAGGAATTCGACATCGACGTCGCCGGATTTGCGGTTCACGAGGCCACCCCCTGCAGCTGATACCGGATCCGCGCCAGGTAGGCCCGCCGGAACGTCGCCAGGTGCCGAGGCAGCTCGCGCGGAGGCTGAGCCCCCAGGCGTTTGTAACCGCCCATGTCGTTGATCACAGCGGCCGTGACAGGATCCTGGGACCGCGACGGAGCACCCCGGATCGCCGCATCGACATACCGCAGCTCGCGCTCCACGGCCGCCAGTTGCGCCGCAGGGACACCATCCTCATCACCAGTTCGAGGATCGTACTGACCCTCCAGCACCCGTAGCAGGTTCTCCCGCTCCAGCAGCCAGGAAAGCGTTGCACGCCACCCGCTCGCCCCCTTTCCGCACAGGAACGGCGAAACCGCGACGCGTTCGAACAGATCACGCCACCAGCGCACATCGAACCGGGACGGATCATCCATGCATCGCTGGCGGAGCTTCTTCACCCGAGCAGGCGACCAGCCCTCGAAATCGCCCGCACCCGCAGGTGCGCAAATATCCATCCAGGCGCGGACGATTTCGTCCTTCGGAATTTGCGGTTTTGGTTTCGTCAGCACCACACCGATCGCCGGAAGCGGCTGCTGCACCGGATGCGCATCCGACGGAACACCACCCACCTGATAAACCTCTTCGACCACCTCGATCGGCGGGAGCGACTCAGAGCTCGGCGGAGCGGTCAGGTCTGGCGGCATGCCGGCATCCGGCGGAGGCGGCAGATCGGAAGCGCGCTCGCGGTGGTGCGGGTTTTGATGTTGGGCGAACTTGCAGACCCGAATCACGCGCAGGCCCTGCGCCTGGTAGCGTTCGATGAGCCCGCCGGATTCCAGCTGATGCAGCAGCTGATCGACGTCGAGATCGGGATCGCCAGGAAACAGCTCAAGGCGGAGCTTCGCCGGGCGATCCTCCAAGCGACCCTCCCGATCGGCACAGCACCATAGGCCGGAGAACAGAATACGCGCGGGGTAGTCGCAGGCGATGAGTTCAGGACAGGTGAAGAAACCAGGCTTGATATTGCGGCTTCGCAAAAGCATTCCTCCGTCAGGCATTGAGTGGTGTCTGGCCGAGCGCGAGCACCCGGCTGGGTGCAAACATACGATCAACCAGCAGCTGGAAACAAGTTCGAATCGGAGCGAGAACCCCGGCGAGCGCAGCGAGCCGGGGATCAGGAATCAGGATTCAGGAATCAGCACGGCTTAACCTAGGCCAGCCCTAGGCAAGCCCAGGGCTGGCCTAGGGCTTACCGAACGCCGACGGTTCCAGGCTTGAGCGCGACCATCGGCCGGCGTATTGTGCCCGGACACCACATCAACGCCTGACGGAGGAACTCCACCATGTACATCCCCGGCACCCGCTGCCTGATCGTTGTCTCGCCGCCGCTATTTCCGCACCTTCTGAACACCACGGTGGTCGTCGGCGCGAGCATCAGCACCCATGACTGCGGCCGGCCCTGCTGGATGCGGAACCGCATCCTTCAGGACCTGGTCGCCGCCGAAAACGACCAGCTGCAGTTCGCCATCGAATATTTCAAAGACATCGCCTACCCGATTGCATTTCTGCGGCCGATAGGCCCCCCGAAGGACCCCGACGTCTTCAACACCGAAGAATGGAACCGCAGCACGGAGGTCACGGCATGAGCTACACCGACCAGGAGATCGCCGCCGAGCTGCTACGCGAGATACGCCTGCGCGAGCGGGTGTACCCCAGGCAGATCCAGACCGGGAAGTTAGACCAGCAGCAGGCGGACCGGCAGATCCAGATCCTGCGCCAGGCCCAGCTCGAGTACGTGCGCAAGTTCATGCCGGACCTGGTGCCGGGCGAGCCGCGCAGCCCGCAATGGACCGAGCACACCCGCGAGCTGGTCCTCAGGCTGAAAGCCGACGTCGATGCGTTGCGCCGGCAAACCGAAATCGACCCCCACCGGCTCTGGCGCATGGAGTTCAGCGGCGGCCGGCTCAACCTGCTCTGCGAGGTCCTCGAGTACGCCGCCCGGAACCACCCATGACCATCACCGAAAGGCAACGCGAGAACCGGCGGTGGTTCATCGGGTCGAGCGATGCGGCCGCCGCGTGCGGCGTATCGCGCTGGTGCACCCGCCTGGAGCTGTGGCTCGATAAAACGGGCCGCCGGCAACGCACACCGATGGACGAAGAACGCGCCGCCCTGGGAAACCTGATGGAGCCGGTGGTGGGCGCGTTCTTCAATCTCCGGCACCGGCAGTACGGCCGGCGCGCGGTACCGCAGACGGTGACCCTTTACGACGACTACCGCGCAGCAAACCTGGACTTTTTGGTCGAGCCGGAGGATCGGCCGCTGGAGGCGAAAACGGCCGCGCCGTGGATGGAGCACGAGTTCACCGACCAACCGCCGATCGATTATCGGCTGCAGGTCGAACACCAGCTGGCGGTCAGCGGGTACGGCGACGAAGCATGGCTCTCGGTGCTCATCGGCGGCATCAAAGCGAGGGACTTTGAGATCACATCGGACCCGACGGTGCGCAGGGAGATGCTGCGCCTCGAAGCGGACTTTCACCAGCGCGTCATCGAAGAACGGATGCCGGAGCCGGTCAACGCCGCCGACGTGCTGCTGCTGCACGCCACCGACAACCGCGAGTACATCACCGCCACCCCGGAGCTGCGAGCGGTGCACCTCGAGTTGGCGGCGATTGCCAAGCACGTCAAAGAGTACCGCGATCGCCGCGAGCAGCTCGCCGACCAGGTCGCTCTGGCGCTTGGCATCCGCGCGGGTTTCACGGACGAGCACGGCAACAAACTGATTTCCTGGACCGCACCCGCCGCCAGGCACATCGATTGGCAGTCAGTCTGCGCCGAGCTTTACCCGGTGGTCTCGAAGTCGATGTACGAGCAAGCGGTCCGGAAGCACAGCACGCCGCCATCCCGGCGGCTTCACGTCCACTGAAAGTAGGAGAGAACACATGTTCCAGATAGCGGTGAGCGAAAAACAACGCTTGACGTACTCCGGCGGCGGAAGATCGATCTTTGTCGACCTTCGCCAGCATTTGGGCCGACCAGAATGCGCGGTCGCCACGTCGATCAGGAGGCAGCTCAACGGTTATGAAGTAAAGCTCAGCGAGAGAACCCTCGATCCCGGTGATTGCCTGCACCTGCAGGTCGAAGGCTTTGAAATCGCGCGCGTTTGGTACATCAAAAGCAATTGGAGCAGCGACGGCACATGGTGGGCACACCTCCACTGCGAGGGATTGAATCCGCCAACCAATGAAGAACGCGACGGCGCATAAGCCAGCAGAGCGACCGGCGCCGAGCCACACATCCACTAAACCGAGTAGGAAACAACACCATGCAGGAGATGACCGTCACTTCAGCACAGCGCCTCGTCTTTACCGCGGGGAGGAACTTCATCCACGTGGACTTCGACCCGGTCGATGACGAGCAGGACCTCGCCACGGTTTCGAGCAACATCCACCTAAGCGCGGCCCTGACCGCTGAGAGCACAGAACGACAGATCCTCGTCGGGGAGCATATGGAGCTGCGGATTCAGGGATTTCTGCTCGCCGAAATCTGGTTCATTGGAACCGCGATCCGCAGCGGCGGGAAGTGGGCCGCGCGCACCCTGGTGGAAAGCATCCACCCCGCACACATCAAATACAGGAACGAGCTATGAGCCAGAAGATCGATGGATACCGGGAACTCGACACGGTGGAGCTTAAGTTGATCAACAACTTGAAGAGTTTTGAGCGCCTCCTGGTCGAGCTGGTCGATGAAGTGAACGCGCACAATCGGTCGCTTGCGAGCCCGAACGGCGGAACGCCAGCCGGCGACGATCTGCTCGTCGATTCCCAGGCCGGCCGATGGGCGAGCATCGCAAGAACGCATTTCGAGCAGGGATGCATGGCGCTGACCCGCGCCGTCGCCAAGCCGGTGAACCGGTGAGCGTGGCGGAGCAGGGAACCGTCACCCAGCAACAGACGGACTTCGACGCCACCGCCATGCGGCGGCTTGGCGATGCCGACCTGATCGCCGCGCTTCGCGCCACGCATTACCCGGACGCACCCGACCACGTGATCTACCTGGTGGTGAACTACTGCAAGGTGATGGGCCTCAACCCGATGCAGAAACCGGTCCACCCGGTGAAGCACCGCGTGAACGTCGCCGAGCGCGGACAGCCAGAGCGGTGGGAGGATCGATGGACGCTGCTCGGCAGCATCGGCCTGTACCGCACGCAGGCCAGCCGGACCGGCGAGCACGCGCAAACCTCTGTGCCGGAGTTCGGGCCGACCATAGACGGCGAATGGATCGATGACGGCGGCCCGGTCCGCGTGAGCTACCCGGAATGGTGCCGGGTGACGGTTAAGCGGGTCCTTCCCAGCGGCCACATCGCCGAGTACGAAGCGGTCGAGCGTTGGCTGGAAAACTACGCAACGGTATCCCGCACGAAAGAGACGCCGAACTCGATGTGGCGCCGCCGGCCGTTCGCCCAGCTCGCCAAGTGCGCAGAAGCGCAGGCCCTGCGGAAGGGATTCCCCGAGCTGCTCAGCGGCACCAACACCGATGACGAATACGGTCCGCATTGGGAAACCGGCAGCGAGGCGCTGATGATCAACCACCAGGTGGACGCCCAGGCCGCCGAGCTGGCCGAGCAGATGCGCAACATGGCCTTCAGAAACAACGCGGAAGCGGCCACCGTTGTCCCAGGAGGCGAGGACGGCATCGCGCACGCACGCGACCTCCGCCTCTGGCAGGAACGCCTTGAGCAGCCATTCAGCAGCCCCACAGACGCGAACCGTTTGCTCGCCGAGCTGAAAGACAGCACGCTCACTTCGGCGGAGCAGAGCATCATCCGCGCACAGATCCACCAACGCGCGCGCGACATGGCGCGCACCAACCACCATGAGGAACCAGAAGCATGAGCGTCGAAGATGACGAAACCGAAGCGCGCGAGATCGAGATCGACACGATCGTCGGGATGATCACGCACGTGAACGTGCGAACCGAAAAGCACGGCCAGGACAGCGTCACGGCCGTCGACCTAACGGTTTACTGCGAGCAGCACGCCAACAGCCCGGACAATTGGGCATCGGTCCACGCCCAGCTCCTAGAAACCGATTCCCTCGCGGACGCCCCCGCGGCCGCGGAGGAAATGACCCACCTCCTCGCAAAGGTGCCGTTTGGCGCCGAGTACCCCGAGCACGTCGTCGGCATGTGGCAATCCACCAAACAGCTCGCGCGGTGGCCGAACGCGAAGGTTCACAAGTTCACCCGCCACCCGCAAAAGAAGCTCTACGGTCTTGCCTTCCTGGTTTCGACGCCCTGCACCCCCGACCAGGGCAAGGCGGTGTTGGAGGTTTACAACAAAGCCCTGGTGCGGTTCGAGATCGCCCCCAACGCCCCGGACCTCTTCAGCGAGAACCACAGCGCCGAGCAGCAGCCGACGGTGACGCACTGATGAGCGCGCGCAAGTACGTATACAGGGTTCGGGCCGATGAGGGAGTGCGGCTCTACGCAGCCGACGATATGCAGCACGCCATCGCGCTCGACTTCGAAACCTGGTGCCTAGAGAACTTGCCACCGGATAACCCCGACGAGTTCGAGGCGGCATGGGCGGACTACAACGCCCTGCTCCAGGAGGCAACGCAGATCGGCGCGCTGGAAAACTGGCCCGGCGACACCACCGAGATCGACCAACCAACGCAGGAGCAAACGAGCAATGGCGAGTAACGGCAAAGAACGCCCCGACCTGATCGCGGTGACCTTCCAGATGAAAAACGAGTTGTGGGCGATGCTTGAGCGGCGCCGGAAGAAACTCGGGTTCACGACCATGCTGGCGGTCATCGGCCGAGCGATCGCGCTTTACGAGCACCTGCACGCCCTGGAAGAAAACAACGGCAAGCTGCAGCTCTACGCCCGGTTTCCGTCGGGGAAGAAGGTCCGGGTCGACTTCAAGTAGGCACCGGGCCGACGGCGCCCAGGACCTTGACGGGCGCCGAACGGCCGCGCGATGATCCGCCGACACCACACGCATCACGGAGAAATCGCATGTCACGCACCCCGACCTCGCTGCGCCCGATGGGCAGCAACCAACCGAAAAAGCAGTTCTACGTCGTCATCGAAGCCGGCAACACCGCCCCGGTGGTTACGCCGCACCCGCCGCGTGGATCCCGCGTGGTTGCCGGACCATATGACGATTACCCCGCCGCCTGCCTGCGCGCCACCGGCCTCGCCAGGGACGCCAAAGCACGGCGCATCGCCAACGCCAAGCCGATCCCGATGATCATCCAGCTCGCCGCCTGGGCGGCCGCAGGAACGGTCTTTGCTTTGATCGCCAGGGAACTCATCCTCGCATTTCGATGAGCCGCATTACCCGGCTCTTCAACCCCCGCTGGGGTTATGACGGCTGGGCGGTTCGGCGGAAAGGCGCCGAGAAACCGATCACCTGGACCTTCAGCACCACGAAGCGGGAGGCGGCGCGGGAGCGCGCCGGCCTGCTCAATCCAAGGCACTACGAGCTGGTCCGGGTGAAGGTCCGGCTCGAAGCAATCGAAAACCACTAAGGGAAACACCATGACGGAAACCAACACGATCACCGCCCCGGCGCAGGATATTCTCCGGATCGCCCTCGACCACCTGGTCATCCACCCGCTGAACGTCCGCGCCAGGGAGCCGTTCAACCCCGAGAGCCGCCAGGATGATGCAGCCCTGGTGGAGAGCATCCGCAAGCGCGGAGTGCTCCAGCCCATCGTGGTCGCACGGATCGATGACCAGACCTACGGCGTGATTGCAGGCCGGCGCCGGCTTCTTGCCCTGCGCGCCATCGGCGAGCGCCTGACCGTCGATGCCCGCGTTCTCGAGCACATGAGCGACGCCGAGCTGGCGGCCGCCAGCATCGATGAGAATGACGAACGAGAGCCGCTCTCCGCAGCCGACACGGCCATGGCGGTCGCAGGCCTGGCAAAGGCCGGGGTACCGGATGACGAGATCGCCCTGGCGGTCGGGCAGCCCCTGCGCACGATCAAGCGGCTCAAAGTGCTCGGCGGCGTGCACCCGGAGATCCTTGACTACTTCCGCGAGCAGGGTCAGCCGGCCGGAACAAGGGACGTCGGCGAATACGACTCAGATGAGTTTGATGACCACGGCTCCCGAATGACCATCGAGCACCTGATCGCTTACGCCGCGGAGCCGGACCAGGACCGCCAGCTGGAGATTCACCAGCAGCTTACGGAGAAGCACAAAGGCAATTGGTATTGGGCGACGGACGAGATCACGACCATCATCGGCGGCGAGCCCATGCCGACGGACAGCCGGATCGGCAAGCTGGTCAAGGACGAATACCTTAACCAGGGATACGGAATCGAAACCGACCTCTTCAGCGAAACCGAAACCTTCGACCGGCCGGACATGGCGCTCAAGATCGCGGAGGAACTTCTCGAAGCAGAGATGCAGAAGCTGCGCGAGCAAGGATACGGCTGGGTAGACGGCACCCTGAAGGACCACGACGATCGGCTCAACCGACTACAGGCCAAGACGCCAGCACCACGCAGCAGGGCCGGACGCGCGGAGTGTGGCGCGCTGGTGACGTTGGGATACGACGGACAGTTCACCCACCACCGCAACCTCGTCAGCGCCCAGGAGGCGCGCAAGGCGGAGCGCAAGGCAAAGGCACAGGCTGACCGCAAGGCAGCCGGAAACGACACGGATCCGGACGATACAACGCCGCCTATCCCCGCAGCCCTCGACCAGGACCTCAGCCGGGTGCTTTTCAGCGCATTACGGCTGGAGCTGATCACAGAACCGCACCCCATCGGGACGGCTCTCAACCTGCTGGCTTTCGAGCTTTGCCGCACCCTGGTCGGCAGGGAATACAACCGGCAGTTTCTCGACCAGGCATGGCTGCGCACGACGCAACATGCCGACACGATGAACAGCACTGCGCCGGGCTTGTTTTCACGGGCCGCGCCGACATTGGTGGACGATTACCCTGCCTTCCAGGCGATCGCTCAGGCAGAGAGCGACGGAGAAGCCCTGGTCGCGTTTATGAAGACACCCCAGGACGAACGCGAAGCGGCAACGGCCGTCGCCCTGGCGTACATGATGACGGAGCCGATGGTGCACCGCCTGCGCGGAGCTTTGCCGGGCCTGATGAACCAGAGCGTCCGCAACCACTGGACCCCGACGGCACAGAACTACTTCGGCCGGCTTCGCAAGGCGCACCTGGTGCAGATCGCGCCGGAGCTTAAAAGCGAGGAATGGTGCCGGGAGCAGCTGCCCAGGCTGAAGGTCACGCAAATCGCCGAAGCCCTGGCCGAAGCGGCCGCGTTCAGCGACTGGCTGCCACCCGAGCTGCGGGCACCGAAGGCGGCAGGACCGGACGAGTGAAGCCCGCAGTCAAAATGGGGACCCTCCGCGACGGAGCGGCGCGGGATCAAGGCCACGTCATCCACATGGTGCCCGGCGACACTCGTCACTTTGGATACGGGAAGGCGTCCTGCGGAACAGAACCGGGACGCCGCAGTATGGGCTGGGACGTGGAGTGGCCCGCGGGGAAAGCGCCGACGTGCAGCCGCTGCCAACGCAACCTAGAGAAGGCGAGTGGAGCGGCCGCGCCAGGGTAGGAGAGCCAGCGCGGCCGCGGGCCGGTGATGTTCCGCTCTTGCCGGCTTACGGGAAGGCGCTACCCGGAAGCGCCCTCCCGTTCAGAGTATCAGCTGGATTCCTCGATCGCCCGCCGCACCCGCGCGGATTCGGCCATCCACCGGACCTTCGCATGCTTGACGGCGAGCATCACCGCGGACCGGCGCGGCCGGATCCCGAACTCCTCCAAAGCCAGCTCCTGCGCCGCGTCAAACGCGGCGCTCCAGGTGCAGGCCATCTCGTAGGCGGTGAAGGCGCGGTCGGCCATCTTGCGGATTTGCGCTTCGCTGAGGTAGCTCATACCAGCGACTCCAGAGCGAGCAGATCGAGCGCCTTGCGAGACGCGCCGTTCAGCTGGTGATGAGCGACACCACCGGCAACCAGGAAGAACCACAGCTCGAGTACCAGGTCCAGCTCAGCGTTCAGAAGATCGTTTAGTGAATTTTGCATTTTGCTTCTCCTCGGTCCGGGTCCCCCCCGGTGGGTGGCGGGTCCGCCCCGCCAGTGAGGTAATAACACCATAGCCCGGAACGGGGTACAAATCATTTTTGCATTTATTTTCGGGTTTCTTTTCGACGCGGGAGAGCCGGCCTAGAGGCCGGCTTCTGCCATTTCGATGGTGAGGCGCGCGGCGGATTCGATATCGGCCGCGGTGACCCGAACGCGCACCAGGCAGGCCTGCGCGTAGTTGCGGCAGGCCTGCGCGACGATCTCGAACACCTCGTCGGCGTCGAAAGAGTGGGCGGAGGATTCCGGACCGGCGTAGTGGCGCGCGGTTTTGAGCGCGGAGCGGATCATTAGCTGCTCTTGGAGGCGGGTGAAAGCGGACATGGCTACACCTCCTCGGTGTTGAAGGCTTCGATCAGAGCGGCGTATTCGAGCGCCTTGTCGAGGTCTTCCGGAGCGAAGATCTTCTGCTCAATCAGGTTCATGGAGTCCAGGTCCATCTGCACCAGGCGGTACCGAACCACCTTGCCGTTGGGGCGATAGTGCTGGTCGATGCGGGTGGTGGTGCCGGTTTCGGCGAAGGAGCGGTAGTAGACATTCTTGATCATGGCGAGTTTCCTCTCGGTCCGGGTCCCCCCCGGTGGGTGGCGGGTCCGCCCCGCCAGTGAGGTAATAACACCATAGCCACCGGCGGGGTACAAATCATTTTTGCATTTATTTTTTGCCAGGCCAGAGCGCCGATCAAACGTACTCGTTGCCGAGCAGCAGCAGCACGCGCGACAACGAATCCCGAGCATCCTGCAGATCCGCAATGCGGTCTTCGGTAAAAGCATCTTCAGACTGCGGCCGGACAGCCGAAACCAGGCCCTCAACGACACGATCGCGGACCTGGTCGGCAAGTTGAAGCAGACCGATAAACTCCACCAGCTCGGGCGGCAGCGGAGCGGCGCCCATTACTTCACTCCCAGGCGCTCGGCCTCGGCGTTGCAGAGCGCGGTCACGTATTCGGACAGGTTCATGTTCGAGCGTTGAGCCGCTTTGACCCACCGCGCTTTCACAGCACCAGACACCCGAAAGGTAACCTTCGCGCTACGCAGCTCGTCGGGCGCTTTCGCCGCGTGCTGGTTGCCGGCATTGCGGTGCCGAGCGCGATCCGCGTGGCGCTCCGCATCAACCCCGACCTCGGCGAGCCACCGCGCCACGACGTTATCGCGGCGGGTGGAGAGACGGCCGTTCGGTAGGTACCACTGCGGCAGTCCCTCCCGCATCGGGTGTGGGCCCGCTTCGAGCGCCGAGAGCAGGTGCTCGATCGCGGGCCCATCGTTACCAGGCGCGATCAGCAAAACCGCGCGTGCGCGACCGGACGCAGCCAGAGCGACGGATTCATCCAAAGCCGGCATTAGAAGCGCTCCCCTGGCTGCATCATGTCGGACGCGTCGATGCCCAGGCCATACCCGAGGATGTCGCCGGACACCAGGCGACGGACCTGGCCATCGTCGGTGAACCAGAACATGGCCATGGCGGAGGTCTCGCCGGACAGCACCACCGCGACGGTGGCACCAGCGAAGTCCTCGTGGACGATCACCTCGTCCGGGTCGATGTAGTCGTTGCCGGTGCAGCGGCGCCAGGCCCGCACGATCGATTCGAGTTCTTTAGAGTTGGGTTCGCGCATTTTCGTATCTCCAGGTGATCAGGAAAGGCGCCGCCGGAGCGGCGCCGGGTGGTCTAGCGGTCTTCGCCGCGGAGCAGCTTGCAGAGGTCTTCGAGCTGGTCTGCCAGGTGCTCCATCGAGCCGACGTGGCCCCAGTTGGTGTCGACGTCGCCGCCGTTCGGGCGCTGAGCGGACAGCTGCTCGGCGTGCAGGGCTTGCAGAGCTTCCAGAGCCGCGGAAGCGCGACGTGCCTGGTTGAAGTACTCGGCCTGGGCTGCTTGGTTGGTTGCGTTTGCCATTTTTCTCTCCTTGGTCCAGGTGAAGCCGGCCTACAGGCCGGCATCCGCCATTTCGAGCGCCAGGCGCGCGGCTTCGGCGACGTCGGCGGTGGTTACCCGAACGCGACCGAGGGAAGACCGCGCGTGGTCGAGGCAGGCGGAAGCGACGAATTCGAAGACGTCCTCATCATCGAACGCGTGGTCGACGGCATCCGGGCCGACGTACTGACGCGCGGTGGCCATGGCGGCGCGGATCATTTGCTGCTCTTCGTTGATCGTGAGTTTGAACATTTGGCTTCTCCTGGGTCCGGGTCCCCCCCGGTGGGTGGCGGGTCCGCCCCGCCAGTGAGGTAATAACACCATAGCCCGGAACGGGGTACAAATCATTTTTGCATTTATTTTTGCGGCGGTGGCAGGCGGAGAAGCGGGCGCCCGATCGAGCGCCCGCGGAGGTCTAACGGTCGGCGCGACGGCGCGCGCGTTCGTGGTACCAGGACAGCAGGTGCGAGGGATCCCGGCCGAGACGATCTAGCCGACGGCCGCCGACCACCACGCCCGGATCATCGCCAACGCCAGAGCCGAACAGCGACTCGCCCAGCTCCAGATCCAGGTGCGCGAACGCCAGGCCGCCATAGGGCATCCCGACGGAGTCCTGCAGGTGCTGCGCGCTCATGAGTTCGCCACCAGATCACAAACGACGTGCGCCAGAGTGGTGGGATCGAGGTAGGCCAGCATCGGGCAAAGGCAGAACGGTAGCGCCACATCGACGGCCAGATCCGGATCGTCGGGTATCGCCTCCTGCACATCTGAGAGCTGACCGGGCGAGATGCCCATCGCGGCAGCAACCAGGTCAACCAGATGTGGGATGCGGCCCTGGATCACGTCGTATTGCATGATCGGGTAGATCCGCATCCAGCCTTCACCGGAGCCCGGACCTTCCACCACCAGGTGCAGCCCGAACTTCGAACAGTTGTCGTCCGGGGTTTCCTCATTCGGCCAGGCCCGGAAACGATCGGCCGGCGTGAAAATGTGCATCCGCTTGCCGGTCGGCTGCATATCGGCGGGCAGGGTGCTCGGGGAGACGAAGATATTCAAGTGCATAAGATGCTCCAACATTAGGCGGCCCACGTTTCGCGGTGCCGCGGCCTGGAACGCCCCAGGTGGCATGCACCAGACAAAGTGCATGCGCCGATAGCACCATGACCGGCAAGCGGATACAAATCATATTTTTATCGCACGGCGGAGCGCCGCCGGATCAGCTTGGAGAGAACATCGAGAACACCAGGCGCTGATAGAACGCCGAACGCGTGGTCAGATCCGCGTTTCGCCCGTAGAGCCGCACCTCGACCTCGGCGAGCAGATCGGAACCGAAGTCGGAGATCCGCTGCGCCTCGGTATACGTGTGCGAGGTACCGGTGGTGTTTGCGGAGGAACGCAGCACGCCATCGATCCAGAACTCCAGCAGATAATCGCCTTCGGCCGAGTAGCCCGAGCTGACATCCTGCTGCACGATTTGATCGGCCGCATATTGCGTGACCCGGTTCCGGTGCGACCAGGTGATCACCGCATCCCCGACCACCTCCGGCGGATCGACGTCGCCGTTCACCTTCACGTTGCCCGGCGGGTACGCGCGCGCAGCGCGGGAGTCGGTGGTTAGCGCGAGCGCGGAGACATCCCCCAGGGAGAGCACGGTGCGATCGGTGTAGGGCAGCAGCTTGACGCTCAGGGACCCATCGACGCCGAGCGGAGCCTCATCGAAGTTGGTGACGGCCGTCAGAAAGTAGACCGGCGCGTTATCGGCATGCGGACGCGGCACGGTGTCGAGCACCGCCCGAATCACCCGCGAGAACGTGAACGTGCCATCGCCGTTATTGGTCACATCGCGGAACGCGAGCAGCTCATCATCGATGAGCGCGAGCAGGCTGCCGCGTTGGAACTCGGTCTCGCTGATGCTTTCGAGATCCACCAGGTCGGTACCGCCATCGACCGTGAAGCCGGTGGCATCGACGCCCATGCCAGGATCA
>JAUILW010000832.1 GCA_030432795.1 Gammaproteobacteria bacterium | reverse complement strand
CCCACCAGCGTGATGCCGGAAATGGCGTTGGCGCCGGACATCAGCGGCGTATGCAGCGTGGCCGGCACTTTGGATATGAGCTCGAAGCCGAGAAAAATACTCAGCACCAGCACGAAGGCTAGAAATATGGCTTCCATGACTACCCCGCGTAATGATTCTTGATGGTTTCGTTCACGACGGCACCGTCGCGGGTGATCACACAGGCCTGGATGATGTCGTCTTCCGGGTCGAGATCGAGCGACTTGGCTTCCGCATCCCAGAACTCATCGAGCAGGTTGAACAGATTCGATGAGTACATGTCGCTGGCATTGCGCGCCACCTCGGAAGGCAGGTTGGAGATGCCGATGACCTTCACACCGTTGATGTCCACCACCTGATCCGGCACCGAGCCCTCGACGTTGCCGCCAGAGCCAACCGCCATGTCCACTACGACGCTGCCAGGGGCCATGGCTTCCACCATCTCGCGGCTGACGATACGCGGCGCCGGGCGGCCGAAAAGCTGTGCGGTGGTAATGACCACGTCGCTCTGGGCAATGACTTTCGCCTGGCCCTGCTTCTGCAGCTCGATCTGCTCGGGGGTCAGCTCCTTCGCGTAACCCTGATCCGTCTGGCCGGTGTCGCCGAGGTCGATCTCGACGAATTTGCCGCCGAGTGAGCGCACCTGCTCGGCAACCACCGGGCGGGTATCGAACGCCTCCACACGGGCACCGAGACGCTTGGCGGTGGCAATGGCCTGCAAGCCAGCCACGCCGGCGCCGATGACGAACACGCGCGCCGGCGCAATGGTGCCTGCCGGCGTCATCATCATCGGGAAGATTTTCGGCGAGTGGTATGCCGCCTGCAGCACCATCACGTAGCCCGCCAGGTTTGCCTGGGAAGACAACGCATCCATCTTCTGCGCGCGGGTGGTGCGGGGAATCATTTCCATGCTGATGGCGGTGACGCCCTGCTTTGCCATGGCGCCCACCAGGCCGCGCTCGTTGAACGGGTCCAGGAAGCTGACGTGCAGCGTGCCTGATTTCAACGCGGCGATATCTGCCTCGGACGGCTTCGCCACGCGCAGCACGATATCGCTGCTGGCCGCTATGTCGGCTGCTGCGAGAATTTTCGCGCCCGCTTCGGTGTACTCAGCGTCGGTGTAGCCTGACGCCTCCCCAAGACCCGCCTCAACGACGATGTCGAACCCCTTGCCCACGAGCTTCTTGGCATTTTGCGGCGTGATCGCCGTGCGCAGCTCTCCAGGCAGGGTCTCTTTGAAGACCCCTATCTGCATGCAACCCCCATCTCTCCGATCCCTACTTACAGTCCCTTGGCTTCAGCCGCTGAAGCGGCTCTTCTCTTGCGCCCGCAACGAATTGCGCACTGCACAAACCGTCCAGTCTAGCCGCAACCGATGTGAGGATCGAGCCAGAATTACATCCCGCTCACATACGGCATAATGCGCCCCAGACGCAAGCGTACGAGCGGGGAAGGACATGGGGATGAGCAACCGCGCTGCCGCCACAGCCGTGGTGGTGGCGTTTCTTTTCGGGCTGATCGGCAGCCTGGCCGTGCGGCCAACGGGGGACGGCACCACAGGCCAGGCCGCAGCCCAG
>JAUILW010000831.1 GCA_030432795.1 Gammaproteobacteria bacterium | reverse complement strand
GGGCGCACCGCCTCACGCCTGCGCCGTTTCTGCCCATGAGCCGAGAAGAAATGGACGCGCTGGGGTGGGACAGCTGCGACATCATCCTCGTCACGGGCGACGCCTACGTCGATCACCCGAGCTTCGGTATGGCCATCGTCGGCCGCGTGCTCGAGGCCCAGGGCTTTCGGGTGGGCATCATCAGCCAGCCGGCCTGGGAGGAGGTGACGGCGTTCAGAGCCCTTGGAGCGCCGAACCTGTTCTTCGGCATCACGGCCGGCAACATGGATTCCATGGTCAACCGCTATACCGCCGACCGCAAGATTCGCTCGGACGACGCCTACACCCCCGGCGGCGAAGGCGGCAAACGCCCGGACCGCAGCGTGCTGGTGTACGCCAACCGCGCGCGCGAAGCCTACCCCGAAGTACCCTTGGTTGTGGGCGGCATCGAAGCGAGCCTGCGCCGCATCGCCCACTTCGACTACTGGTCGGAGAAGGTACGGCGTTCCATCCTGCTAGATGCCAAGGCGGACCTGTTGGTGTACGGCAACGCCGAGCGCGCCATCATCGACATCGCGCACCGCCTCGCCCAGGGCGAGCCGTTGGCGAGCATGCACGACATTCGCGGCACGGCATTTACCCTGCGTCAGCCACCAGCCGATTGGGTGGAGGTGGACAGCTCCCACCTGGATACCCCCGGCCGCATCGAGCCGCATCCGGACCCTTACGCAATAGAAGCCGCGAAGCAGCAGATCCCGCCGGAGCCGAGCGACACACAGGTGGTGCGCTTTGTACGCGACGTGAAGGCAGAACTAAGACACAAGAGCTTCATCCGCCTGCCTTCCTACGAGCAGGTACGCGACGACCCGGTGCTCTACGCCCACGCTTCACGCATCCTGCATATGGAGTCCAACCCCGGCAATGCACGGCCGCTCGTGCAGCGCCACGGCAACCGGGAGCTGTGGATCAATCCGCCGCCGATCCCGCTCAGCACCCCGGAAATGGACGCCATCTACGAGTTACCGTATCGCCGCGTGCCGCACCCCTTCTACGGGGATGCGCGCATTCCTGCCTACGAGATGATCCGTTTCAGCATCGCCATCCAACGCGGCTGCTTCGGCGGCTGCACGTTCTGCTCCATCACCGAGCACGAGGGCCGCATCATCCAGAACCGCTCCGAGGAGTCGATTCTGCGCGAGGTGGAAACCATCCGCGACACGGTGCCCGGGTTTACCGGCGTGATCTCCGATCTCGGCGGACCGACCGCCAACATGTACCGGCTGGCGTGCAAGAGCCGGGAAATCGAAGCGGCATGCCGCCGGCCGAGCTGCGTCTTTCCGGGCGTGTGCCCAAACCTCGACACCAATCATCGACCACTCATCGAGCTGTATCGCAAAGCGAGGGAGCTGCCCGGGATCAAGAAAGTGCTCATCGCCTCAGGCGTGCGCTACGACCTGGCCATCGAGTCTCCGGAGTACGTCAAGGAACTGGCGCAGCACCACACTGGCGGGTATCTGAAGATCGCTCCGGAAGCGCTGTCGGATGGACCGCTGTCGAAGATGATGAAGCCGGGAATGGACACCTATTATCGCTTCAAGACGCTGTTCGACCGCTACTCA
>JAUILW010000830.1 GCA_030432795.1 Gammaproteobacteria bacterium | reverse complement strand
TCGTCACCGTCAACTATCGCCTGGGTGCGCTCGGCTTTCTGGCCCACCCGGCGCTGAGCGCTGCATCTGCTTCCGGCGCCAGCGGCAACTGGGGGCTGATGGACAAAATCGCTGCACTGCAGTGGGTACAGCGCAATGCCGCCGCCTTCGGCGGTGATGCCGACAATGTCACCATCTTCGGCCAATCCGCGGGCTCGCAGAGCGTGTGCGCACTGATGGCCGCACCCGCAGCACGAGGCCTGTTTCACAAAGCCATCGGCCAGTCCGCGAGCTGCGTGCTGCCGCCCAACGAGCCAGACCTCGACGGGATGGAGCGTGGAACTGCGCTTGCAGCGGCGGCCCTTGGCAAGCAACCGGCCACGGCCGAGGCACTGCGGACCCTTTCGGTAGAGACGATCCTGCAGGCGGAACTGTCGAGCAACTGGGCCGCGCGCAGCCGCATCACGGTGGACGGCGACGTGCTTCCTAAACACCCAAGTGCCGTGTTCGCCGCCGGCGAGCAGGCGGCGGTACCGATACTGGTGGGCTCGCTTGCAGACGAAGGTGAGCAGCTCATTCCGCTCATCCCGGACCTGGACGAAGCAGGACTCGCCGCACGGGTTGCGAAGATGTTCGGGGAGGAGCGCGCCGCACACCTTCTCGCCCTCTACGCTGAAGAACGATCGCATGACCCGGCGCTTGCGTTGCGCGGCATGCTCACCGACCGCTTTTTCGCGCTGGCCATGCAGACCTGGGCGCAAGCGCAGGCGGCGATCGGCCAGCCCGCCTACCTCTACTTCATGTCGCACGTACCGCCGGCGTTTCGCCTCTACGATCCCGATCAGCCCGATCTGAACCTGCCCGGCGGCCCCCGTTCCGGCGGCGCCTACCACTCAGGCGATCTGGCATTCGTGTTCAACAACACGCGCAATGTCGGCGTCGCCTGGACACCGGAAGATCACGCGCTGTCAGACCGCATGGCGGATATGTGGGTCCGCTTCGCCGCCACAGGCGACCCCAACCTGCAGGGTGCATCCGAGGTGCCAACCTGGCCATCGGTACGGGCTGGCCAGCCGAACACGCTGGTGCTCGACACACCGATGCAAGTGGTGGAGGGTGTGCGTACCGCGAAGCTGGCAGCGCTGCGCTGAGGTGACATCGTGCAGTGTTTGAACTGCGAAGCGGATTTGCGGGGCCCGTACTGCGGGCAGTGCGGTCAGGCGCAGGTCGAGCGTCTGAGCAGCCGCACGCTGATCAGGGAGCTGCCCGGCCGCGCGTTCAACCTCGAAAGAGGCATTGTGCACACCTTCGTTCAGATGTGGTTGAGTCCAGGCCGCGTGGCACGCCACTACATCGATGGCAGGCGACGGCGTTACCTGAACCCGCTCACCTACTATCTTATCGCCGCGTCTGCACAACTCCTGGCGCTGTGGTGGATGAGTGAAGACCTGGCCGTGATGATTCGCGCAGGCCTCAGCGAAACCGCTATCGCGGAGCTGCAGGCGGCTGGTGTGCAGGACCCGCTGACGTGGGTGCCAGAACGCTACGTGCTGCTGATTCAGAATGCCTACACCTGGCTCGGACTGATCACCTTCGTGCTGCCGATGACGCTGGTCTTGCGA
>JAUILW010000829.1 GCA_030432795.1 Gammaproteobacteria bacterium | reverse complement strand
TGCCCAGGCGGTTGAGCGCGGGATAGGGCGGGTCGTCGTTGCGCGGAATGGTGAACTCGATGAGATCGATCACCCCGCGGTTGAAGCCGAGGCCGATCAGCTCGCCGTGCAGCAGGTAACCGCCCGGTTCGCCGCCCTGGGAGCCGTCGTATTCCGTTGGCTCCTCGATGCCGATGGCCTTCGCCATTGCCACCGTGTTGGCATCTGGAAAGCCAGACAGCGTATCGAATCCGAGCATGCCGTAGAACGCCCTTGCGGCCTCGAAGTCGCTGACATTGGTATTGAAATGGATGCGGTTGAGCACGTCGAGATTCACTTCGGCCGTTTGCTGCACCCGAACACGCAGCGGGCCTGCGCTTTCGCCGCGTACTTCGATGGTGTTGTCGGATCGCAGCGTTACGGTGCCGGGCTGTACGACCGCTCCGTTGAGGTGCACGGAGATCCCATCGACCGTGCCTTCCAGCGCCAACTCGCCGGTTCCGGCGGTGGCGACAAAGGTGTGCTGCTGCGTGGTGCCACGGCCATCGTCTGCGCGCAACAGGTAGCGCGTGAGCTCGACAGGCTCCGCGCGGACCGCGGCGGACGCAACAAATAGCGTACAGATCAGTAACGCGCGCAGAACCCGATTGGCGTCTTTCATGCTCTCCTCATAGACTGGCCAGCTTTTTTGATCCTAGGACGTTAGGTGTTATTGCGAAAGCTTGTATTGCGAATCTTCATCCTCTCTGGGCTTCTCGCTTCCGCGCCGCTTCTAGCTGAGCCCTGTGGGGACGCGGCGAGTGCACCTTCACTCGAGCGCTTCTACAGCCACGCGTGGGGGTACGATGCAAGCAACACCCGCTACCAGCCGGATGCGGCTCTGCATGCCGGGAATGTCGGCAGCCTGCGCCTGAAGTGGGTGTACGGGCTCGCCGGTAACACGCCGCGCTCCTACCCGCTGGTGACCGAAGACACGGTGTTCATGGGCGATCCGGGCCGCGGCGTGGTGGCTCTGGATCGCGAGACGGGTTGCGAGCGCTGGCTTGCCGAGCACGACGGCTACATCTCCAGCGCCATCCTTCCCGTGCGCATCGATGGCCGTCAGGCGCTGCTCTACAACGATCGGATCCGCGGCATTTATGCCATCGATGCGCGGGACGGCAGCCCTATCTGGCACGCCGAGGTAACGGATGAGCCCCTGCCCTGGTACTCAGGCACCCCCCTCGTCGTCGGCGAGCGGGTGTTCGTGCCGGTTGCTTCGCAGGAGGTGGGTCTGGCGTTCAACCCGTTCTACGGTTGCTGCACCACCAGTGGCGGCATGGCGGCTTTCGACGTGCGTACCGGTACTAAGCTCTGGTATCGGCCGACCATCGAGGCACCCGCGCAGAAGACCGGCAGCCACTGGTGGTTTGTGAGCAAATTCGGACCCAGCGGCGCGCCGGTGTGGGGAGCGCCGAGCTTCGATGCGCAGCGCAACCTCCTGTATTTCGGCACGGGCCAGAACTACTCGCACCCCACCACGGACACGAGTAACGCGTTGTTCGCGCTGCACGCTGACACCGGTGAGATTGCCTGGCGCACCCAGTTCACGCCGAACGATGCCTACACCGCCGCGTGCAATAT
>JAUILW010000828.1 GCA_030432795.1 Gammaproteobacteria bacterium | reverse complement strand
TGCTACCTGTATGTGCCCGAGGTGAAGATCGGCCTGAACCTGCAGTGGGGCGCGCTACCGCGCCTGGTAAACCTGGTCGGCCCGGCGCGGGCCAAGCGAATCTGCATCCTCTGTGAGCGCATGGATGCGCAAACGGCGCTGAGCTGGGGGCTCGTGGAAGAAGTCGCGCCGGACGGGCAGGCCGTCGATGTGGCGCTGCAGCTCGCCCGCGTAGCGACCGAGATGCCTGCGGTGGCCGTCGCCATGATCAAAGAGGCGGTCAATGCGACCGCGGGCGCGCTCAACCGAACGGCCAGCTTTGCCGATGCCGATCAGAGCCAGCTCAGCGCTGCCAGCCAGGATGCGAGAGCTGCACGCGATCGCTTTACGCAGAAGCGCTGACCGGTATGACCAGCGCGCTAGGCAAATACCGCATCTGCGACTTCACTGGGCAGCTCGCAGGCGCTGGCGCCACGAAGTGGCTCGGGGCCTTCGGCGCTGAAGTGATACGCATCGAAGATCCCACGCGGCAGGGTCGCTGGGACATCCTGCGCGGCAACCCGCCGTTCAAGGATGAGCGCACCGGCATCGACCTCGGTGGCGCCTTCAACAACCACAACACCGACAAGCTCGGCATCACACTCAACCTGAAGACCGAGAAAGGTAAAGATATCCTGCGCCAGCTCATTCGCGTGAGCGATGCTGTCACGGAGAACTTCGCCGCCGGTGTGCTGGCGCGATGGGGCTTTGGCTACGACGATATGCGGCGCATCCGTGAAGACATCATCTACGTGTCCAATTGCGGTTTCGGCTTCACCGGCCCCTACAGCGCCTTCAAGACCTGGGGCCCCATCGTGCAGGCCATGTCTGGCCTTACGCACACCTCGGCATTGTCCGGCCAGCAGCCCGCAGGTTGGGGTTATTCGTACATGGACCACACCGGCGGCTACTACATGGCCATGGCGATTCTCGCGGCGCTGTACCACCGCGAACGCACCGGCGAGGGCCAGTGGGTGGATCTCGCGTGCACCGATGCTGCGCTTACGCTGAACGGCCCGGCACTCCTCGACTGGACGGTGAACGGCCGCGGTCTGGCTGGCGGAGACAAGGTGCACAGCAACCGCAGCCAGTTTCAGCCCATGGCGCCGCATGGCATCTATCCCTGCGCGGGCGAGGATCACTGGATTGCCATTGCCTGCCGCAACGATGACGACTGGCGACGGCTCGCCGGGTTGATTGACCAGTCTTGGACCGCAACGTTCGCGAACCTCGATGCCCGCCTGGCCGGGCAGGACGCTCTGGATGAGCACCTCGGCCGCTGGACGGCCGCACAGGACAAGTTCGCCCTGCAGAGCCAGCTTCGGGCGCTGCCCATTGCCGCAGCCGCCGTGCAGAAGCCACAGGAGCGTATCGATCAGGACGTTACCACTGCAAACTTCGGCCTGTGGCCCCAGGTGCAGCACACCGCCATCGGGGCGGTGCGGGTGGATGGCCAGCCCGTGCATTTCTCGCAGACGGACTGGCAGACTACCCGTGGAGGTCCTTGTCTCAGCGAGCACACGCAGGACGTGCTGACGAGGCTCCTCGGCATGACCAGCAAGGACGTGGCAGGGCTCTACGAAGAGG
>JAUILW010000114.1 GCA_030432795.1 Gammaproteobacteria bacterium | reverse complement strand
CCGGTGGCCGCCATGGATCTGGAGATAGACGGCGAGGTGCGCACCATAAGGCAGCGCAAAGGTGACCACTGGCTGCTCGACAGCCGCGCGCCTTCCGGCTTCCGCTTCAAGCCGGGTCCTTCCGCCATCTTCCACTTCACAAACCTCGGAAGCGGGCGTAAGCGGTGCACCATATGGCTCCCACACAACGTCATGGTCGAGGTGCGAGGTCTGCAGACCAATCCGGGCGCAACGATCTGGCCAGCACGAAGGCTGAAACGCCCATCCTGGCTACACTATGGCAGCTCCACCAGCCAATGCATGGAGGCGAAGAAACCAACAGCAACATGGCCGGTGATCGCCGCGCGATCCGCCGACGTGCATTTGTACAACTTCAGCTTCGCGGGGCAATGCCATATGGACCAGTTCGTAGCCCGAAGTATCGCCACGCAACCAGTGGATCTAATCAGTTTGAAGCTCGGCATCAACATCGTTACCGGCGGCTCGCTCTCACGGCGAACGTTCGCCCCGGCGTTGCACGGCCTCATCGACACCATCCGCGACAAGCAACCCGACACACCGGTTCTGCTGATTTCGCCGATACACCGAAGCAACGGCATCTTTCCGGCACCCCGACGCTGGGGTACGTTACGCAGCGTTTTGAGACGATCCGGTCGCCGGGAATCCGAACGCGATCTGCTTTCGCTCGAGATCGTGCGCGAAACCGTCGAAGAGATTGCCGCACTGCGCACCGCGCAAGGAGACGCACACATCGAGTTTCTGAACGGCCATGATCTGTTTGGACCTGCCGACGGACACCAACTATTGGATGGAATCCATCCCGGCGCCGATGGCTACCAGATCATCGGCACCCGCTTCGGCGAGCTGCTGCAACGCCGGTTTTCCCCCTCGTCTCCGAAAGCACCAGGCGCACATCCCGAAGACGAACTGGCTCTCACCGCCTAGGAATCAGCGACCAGATACAGCACACCCTGTCGCATCTGTATGAAGCACGGCGCTTTGAGCTGACATGCCTGTCCACTCAGGCACCTGCCGTTACGAACATCGAATCTGTATCCATGCCACGGGCAGCGCACTTCGAATCCATGCAAGGACACCCCCTGCAGCGGCGCGAGCATATGCGGGCAGCGCGCCGGATAGACGACATACTCGTCTTCGATGCAATCGATGATCAACGTGCGTCCAGCGAACTGCACCGTACTCGGCAGGTCCAGTTCGGCCGCCAGGCCGAGGCAAACCTCGTCCAGTTCGCGCGAGACGCCCTCCACACGCTCATCCAGCGCCCGGTGACGCTGCACCATCATTTCTACGTCTTCGTCGTACAGAACTTCGTAGGCTTTAGCGTAGGCACGCCCCACCTTCTCGCGTGCGTCCTCCGGGACGCCAGGCACAAAAAAGTCGATGAAAATTTCGATCTCGCGAGCACCCCGTTCGATGCAGTAAGTCCAGATCTCCGCACCCACATTCGGCCCGGCAAGGTTTCGCGTCACCCAGCGCCGCTGGCGCCGGTCGAGCCGCAGTTCGATTTCCGACTCGACCCCCGTAGCATTGGTCAGGCGCGCTCGCCACCCCCAGGCGCCAGCCTCACAGAGCGTGAGCGAGCCGAACGAAGACGCGTGGAGGTGCGGGAGGTGTTCCCAATCCAACGCGTTTTCGAACATGCGCTCCAGGTCCACTGGCAGCACGCGACGGTAGGTGCCGACATGTGGCACCACTGAGCCCGGTTGCGGCGGCAGATAGGCGTGATCAGGCACGGTCGAACCCAAAGCGTAACGTATGCCCGTCGATGTCCGCAGAGTGCTGCAAACCTTCGTTGTGTTCGACGATCTCCACTGCCAGCACCTCGCCGCCCACGTCGGTGATGTGCTCATTCATCGCGACAGCCAATTCTCCCTGAGCAGCCCAGCGCAGGCGAATCCGGTCCGCAACGTGCAGCCCGCTGTCCTGCCGCGCCTGCTGGATATGCCGCACCGCAGCCCGCGCATAGCCACCGCGGATCAGCTCCGGGGTGAGCGTACAGTCCAAGGCGACGCCGATCTTCGAGTTGGTGACAATGCTGGAACCGTCCCGTGGCACCTGTACCACCTGGATCTCCTCGCTGGTGAACCGTTCGCCCTGGATATCCACCGCACCATGCTCGCGCAGCGCCGCAATGTCCTCACCCGACAGGCTACCGATGGCCTGGGCGAACGCCTTCATGCGCTTGCCCAAGCGCTTGCCAAGCACGGGAAAGTTGGGCTTGGCACTCACCTCGATGTACGCCGCCTCATCTGCATCGTACGCAACCGAGCGCACGTTCAGCTCGCTGGCAACGTAACTTTCGAGCTGGCGCAGATCAGCCAGCAGTGCCTCATCGCTCTGCACGATGGTCATCGACGCAAGCGGCGTGCGCAAATTGATTTTTTCTGCTTCACGCTTCTGCCGGCCGAGCAGGATGACCTGCTGCATGCGATCTACCGCACGCTCGAGATCTGCATCCACCATCGAAGACTCCGCAGATGGGTAGCGGCACAGGTGAACGGATACGGCCTCCTGGCTACCGCCGAAGCTGCCCAACTGCCGGTACAGGTGTTCCGACAGAAACGGTGCAAATGGCGCCATGACCATACACAGCTCCTCGAGCACGCGATACAGCGTGCCGTACGCTGCCTGCTTATCCGCCTCGAGGCCTTCGGCCCAGAACCGTGACCGGTTGAGGCGGATGTACCAATTGGTCAGATCCTCGATGAAATCAAAGAGCTGTGGTACCACGGCAAAGAGGCGATACGCCGACATCTCACGGCTGACGTTGCCCTTGAGCGTCTGCAGACGCGAGAGTATCCAGCGATCCAGCACGTTGCTGCTGGGCACTGCCGTAGCGCTGGGCGCCCAACCGTCGATTTGGGCGTAGGTGCGCAGAAAGCTGAAAGCGTTGTACCAGGGCAAGAGCGCCCGGCGCACCATGTCCCGCACACCGGCGTCGGTAAAGCGCTGCTCTTCGCCGCGCACCAGGCCGGAGGTGATCAGATACAGCCGCAGGGCATCAGCGCCGTAGCGCTCCATGAGTTCGTCCGGCGGCGTGTAATTCTTCAGCCGCTTGGACATCTTCTTGCCGTCTTCGGCGAGCACCATGCCGTTGACGATGACGTTGCGGAAGGCGGGTTTGTCGTAGAGCGCCGCGGCCAGCACGGTCAGGGTGTAAAACCACCCGCGCGTCTGGTCCAGCCCCTCGGCAATAAACTCGGCCGGGAAGCCCGCTTCGAACACGTCAGCATTTTCGAACGGGTAGTGCAGCTGGGCGTAAGGCATGGAGCCAGACTCGAACCAGCAGTCGAGCACCTCCGGTACGCGCTGGTAGACGCCTTCCTCGCCGTCTACGGAAAACGTCAGCGGATCCACGTGCTCACGGTGCAGATCGTCGACGCGCACGCCGGTCAGCGCTTCGAGCTCATCGATGGAACCAATGCACATGACGTTGCCCGTCTTGTCATTGCGCCAGATGGGTATCGGCGTGCCCCACACACGGTTGCGCGAGATGGCCCAGTCGATGGCGTTCTCAAGCCAATTGCCAAAGCGCCCTTCTTTGAGATGATCCGGCACCCACAGTATCTGCGCGTTGGCGGCGAGTAGCCGATCCTTGAACTCCGTGACGCGCACGTACCAGGAAGGAATGGCGCGGTAGATCAGCGGCGTGTCCGAGCGGTAGCAGAACGGGTAGCTGTGCTGCAGGGTATCCTGCTTGTAGAGGCTGCCCTGGTCTTTGAGCTTGCGGATGATGCCCTTGTCGGCATCCTTGACATGTTGACCCGCGAAGTCCGGCACGTCATCAGTAAACAGCCCCTCGAGCGTCACCGGACACACCAGCGCGTCGATGCCGTGCGCCTGCATCACCCGGTAGTCATCCTCACCGAATGCCGGCGCCTGATGTACGAGACCGGTACCGGACTCCGTGGTGACGTAGCCATCGCTCACCACCACGAAAGCGCCGTTAGCGCGCTCCTCAACGAAATAGTCGAACAGCGGTTGGTAGGTGCGACCGACCAGCTCGCGGCCGGCGAGCCGCGGCCCGTCCTCAAGGTCCGGGTAGGCTTCCAGCCGCTGCGCCGCCACATATACGTGCGCATGGAGCCCGCGATCGTAGGCGCGCACGTATTCGATGTCCGGCCCCACACACACCGCCAGGTTCGAAGGCAGGGTCCAGGGCGTGGTGGTCCAGGCGGCCAGGTAGGCATCCTCATCGTCGAGCTTGAACAGCACGGTGACGGCCGGGTCCTGCACATCCATGTAGTTGGAGGTGGCTTCGAAATTCGACAGGGGGGTAGCCAGCGCCGTGGACACGGGCATGACCTTCACACCCTCGTACACCAGCCCCTTGTCCCACAGCTGCTTGAGGACCCACCAGCACGACTCCATGTACCAGGCATCCATGGTCTTGTAGTCGTGATCGAAATCCACCCAGCGACCGAGCCGCGTGATGGTCTCCCGCCACTGCGACGTATAGCGCTGCACGATGGCCCGGCATTGGTCGTTGTAGCCCTTCACGCCAAGCTCTTCGACCGCCTGCTGCGCGGACATGTTGAGGCTCTTGTCGATTTCATGCTCGATGGGCAGGCCGTGGCAGTCCCAGCCGAAGCGGCGCATGACGTAGCGCCCCTGCATGGTCCAGTAACGCGGCACCACGTCTTTGATGGTGCTGGCGACGATGTGGCCGTGGTGCGGCAGGCCGGTGGCGAACGGCGGGCCGTCGTAGAAGATGTAGGGCGGCGCATCCTTCGTCTGCTCGAGGGACTTCTCGAAAATCTCCTCCTTCGCCCAGAAGTCGAGCACGGCGTGCTCTGCCTCGACGAAGGAAAACTGCCCAGAGTCCTGCTCAGCCATGACGGTCGCTCTTTATAAACCGACGCATTCTAAAGGCTTGCCGCCGGTTTCGCATGAGCGCCGGGCATGGGATGATCCAGCGCATGGAGAGATCAGCAACCTGCCCGCGCTGCGCGGGTGCCATGGGCCCACACACCCACGCCGCCGGCCTAGATCTGGAGCGCTGTGGCGATTGTGGTGGGCTGTTCTGCACGTCGGAGAACTTTCAGGCCTTGCTCACCACCGATGGCACGGAGAGCCTGGATACGCTGCCGCGCGCCAAAGGCGGCAGCGAACATTCGGACAGCCTGGACTGCCCGCGGTGCACGAAGAAAATGGTGATGTACCGGTATCCGCCGCAACCGCATATCCGCATCGATCGCTGCGTGGACTGCCTCGGCGTCTTCCTCGACGCGGGTGAGTTGACCGACATGAAACGCTACACGCTGCTCGACTGGTTTCGCGACCTGCCGTACCGCTGACGCTCGGCTGCCGTCAGGTTAGAAGCTGCAGGACCAGCCCGCTCTGCGCGTTAGCTTGCGCGAGCATCGACACGCCGGCCCGCTGCAGGACCTGCTGCCGGGTCAGGTTGGACAATTCCGACGCGTAATCGGCATCCGCGATACGTGAGCGCGCTTCGGTAAGGTTCCCCGCGAACAGGCTGGAAGCATGAAACGCCATCTCCAGGCGGTTCATCGTCGCGCCGAGCAGACCGCGTTCGAAGGAGACATGGTCGAGCGCGCGATCGATCTGCCTCAGCACGCTGGCGTCACCCGTGCTGACGTCGAAGTCCTCCAGGCGCAAAGCATTGAGGTTAGCGCCGCCCAGCTCCAGATCGATGCTCTCGCCCCGTTCAGTGCCAAGCTGAACGCTGATCGAGGCCAGCGCCGTACCAAGGCGAGGCGTCGCTTCGGGCGGCTCGAATCCTGGCGGGAAGATCACCTCCCAGTGCTGCAGGGGCTGCACCTGGTAGTTACTCTCATCGGACACCACCGACTGCGCATCCAGCGACAGCGCCGTGGGGTTCACGTCGAGGCCGGCGATCGAGCCCGTATCGTCATTCATGATGTTCATACCATCGCGAATGAACTGCGAGCCTCCACCGCCAGCATCGCCGTCTGTCCTGAAGGCGCTGATGAAGCTCGCCTCGTCGGTGAAGCCTGTGGCATATCCGGAGACCCGCAGATCCGTCACGCCAAGATCGGACACCACCTGCGCAATGGCGCTGTCCAGAGTGACGGAGCCTGGGTTCGTTTTCATGATGTCGATGACATCGCGCACGCCGTTCCCGCCGGAATCGCGGATCGCCTGATCCAGATAGCGCACCGCAACGTAGCTCGATGCGTACTCGCCGGCCGTGTTCCACGCATCCGCACCGCCAGTGCCATCACCGATCTCATCCGCCAGCGCGTTGCGGTTGGTGACGTTGTTGCCTGCGATGTTCGGCAGCGCCACATCGATGCTTGAATCCCCCGCCTGACCGGCCGCGAAAAGATATCCGGCAACGCGTTCGTCCGCGCCGGTGAGAAAGTCCGCAATACCCTCTTCGAACCAGCGCGACGTTCCGGTGTTGATGCTGCGTCGCGCCACCGCATGCACCATCTCGTGGCTGATGGTGCGATCTGCCAGCCCCAGGGCATTGAACTGGTTGATGCTGACGCTGGGATCGACTCCGGTGTTGGGTGGGTTCAGCGGCAGAAAGCTGTCGAGATTGAGATGCAGCTCGATGTCCTGGCCCAGACCGGAAGCCGGATTGATCGTGGAACTGACATACGCCGCAAACCCTTCGGTACCGACTTCCGGCGTCTCGTCGATAAAGATCTCAATCGACGCTCCATCGCCGGTAATGCCGTAGTAGGTCTGCACCAGCGCCTCGGCTTCGGCCAGCCATCGATTGCGCAGCTGATCGACAATCACCTGCTTCTGCGCCTTTACCAGGGCCTCGCCCTCGAGAGCAGAGAAGTCAAAGCGCTCGAAGCTGGTTCCTGCTTCGTAGTCAGCGGCGGTGTACACCGCGTCGCGATCCAGCAGGTTGACGCCGTTGAACCGGGTTTCCTTGGCGATGCGATCGATTTCGCTCTTGAGCTGTTCCACTTCGAGCTGAATCGCCTGCCGATCCCCGACGCTCATGGTGCCGTTGGAGGCTTGCACCGCAAGCTCTCGCATGCGTTGCAGGTTTTCCGTGATGGCAGCCAGAGCACCGTCGGAGGTCTGCAGCATGGACTGGCCGTCCATCGCATTGCGGGCGGTGACACCCAGACCTCGCACCGTCCTGCTCAACCGTTCAGCGATAGCGAGCCCCGCGGCATCATCACGCGCGCTGTTGATGCGCTTGCCCGAAGACAGGCGCGCCATCGTCGTGGCAATACCAGACTGGTTGCTCGAGAGCAGCCTCTGGGATTGCAGTGACGCAACGTTGGTATTGATCCTCAGGATTGTCCTTACTCCTGCTCAACGATCAGCCCTGATGGAACATCTGGTCCATCACATAGGATGACGGCGGGCATACTGCATCGTTGAGCTGCCGCACGGGCTTATGCGCGGCAGCGAGGCCGGGTTCACACAGCAGGGTATACAACCGGTCACATCTTGGGGGCGGCTGTAACTTGGGGCGGGGCTTGCTGAGGAGCTACCGCTCGCGCTTCAGCGGGCTCTCTTCAGGCGGGCGCAGTGGCAACAGCGCATCGAACAGATTGTCCGGCCGTGAGATACCCACGATATAGACCATGCGCTCCAGCACCTCCCCTTCGGCGTGTACCGCGCCTGCGGGGATGTGCAGCTTGTCGCCGGCCTGGAGCGGAATGCGTTCACCCTGCTCGTTGATGACGTAGCTCCTGCCCTCCATGACATAGCCGCAGTTGTCCACGTCGTGCCAGTGCAACGGCAGCTCATCCATGCGCTCCGACACGTACACCGTCGGCCAGAGATCCAGCCTCTTGATGTCGTCGAGCACTTCTTCCTTGGTTGAATGGAAGTTGTGAATCACCTGCATGGGGCCCGGTTCCAACGCCATCGTTACGTCCTCGGATCTGTTTACGCGCAACGTATACTACCCACCAGCCAGACCGGACCACCACCTCCAGGAGTCGTCTAATGAAATCTGTATTCGCTGCCATCGTCACCATTCTTGCGCTCGTCTACGCCTGGCTTGCGTTCATCGGCATCGAGCCTGCAGATCGCCGTCCGGGCACCCTTCTGGCGGGGACAGAACAACCCCTGCCCACGGATCTGTCTTTTCTCGACACGGCAATGGAAGTGGAACTTGAGACCCGGCCATGGTTCGGCATCCCCTTTTCCGTAACCGTGGTTGTGGCACGTGACGCAGATGAGATCTATGTGCCGTCGCTGTATGACACCGCCCAGCCGTTCCCAGGTACGAAATACTGGAACCACGTGGTCGCCGCGAACCCCAACGTACGCCTGCGCGTCGACGAGATGCTCTACCCGCTCACCATCACACCAGTAACGAACGAGGCAGAGTTCCGCGATGCATTCGCAGCGCTAGGGCGCAAGTACCCTTTCTGGCGCGAGCAGATGACGCTGGATGGCAGCCAACCCCGTTTCGCGCTGCTGCGCCTGCAACCGCGCTAGTCGTCTGCCAGCAACACCAGCGTGCCGGTGGCTGACAGCGACCCACCCGTACCGTTTACCACGCACGTGCGGGCGCTGGTCTGCTTGCCGGGGTCGCCGTTCACGCCATCTTCCGCGGTACCCGAGAGCTGACGATACGCTTCGATGAG
>JAUILW010000827.1 GCA_030432795.1 Gammaproteobacteria bacterium | reverse complement strand
GGCAGAACCAGCCGCCGTGGGCATTACGACCCTCGGCGGCCTGCTTCACCCCGTAAGCGGCGCCGACGATCATGGTCTGCTGCTGGAGATCGCAGACGATGCAGATCAACGGGTGCACGCACCCATCTCGCCTGGCTACTACCGCACCGTAGGTATTCGAAGCCTGAAACGCCTTCCGTTCGCCGAGGTGGTGGAGGTTGAAGGGCCCGGCGTGCTCGCCTTCGACGGCGAACGCGAACGACGACTGATGCCTGGCCAGAAAGCCACGCTGACCGTGCAGCGCACGGGGCCGAGGGTCGTCGATGTAAACGAAACACTCGCCATTGCCGCCGCCGCAGGCGCGTTCAGGAAATAAAGGAGAGGGGCAGATGCCTACAGAAGTCTATCTGGTGAAAGTCGGCATGAACATGACCGAAGGGGTCGTGGAAGAGTGGTACATCGCCGATGGCGCGCGCGTGGAGAAAGGCGAGCTGCTGTATCGGCTGGAGACCGAGAAGGTCAACCTTGACGTGGATGCGGAAGCCAGCGGCACCGTCAAGCACATGGTACCTGAGGGCGAGCCGAAAAAGCCTGGCGACATTGTCGGCTACATCTTTGCGGATGGTGAGGAGATTCCCGCCGACTTTGGCAGCGCCGCAGCAACACCCGCACCTGCGGCTGCGCAGCCTGCAGCGGCAGCCACGCCCGCAACCGCGGCCGCGACATCGCAGACCTTCGGCGAGGGCGACCGCCTGCTCTCCTCCCCCGCTGCACGACGGCTCGCAAGGGAGCTGGATGTGGACATCACCACCCTCAACGGCAGCGGCCCGGGCGGCCGTATCGTCGAAGCAGACGTGCAGGCCGCCGCGCAGTCGGCTTCGGCAAACCCGGCATCGCCCGCCGCGCGCAAGCTGGCGCGGGAGCTGGGAGTGAACCTGGCAAACATTCGTGGCACGGGCCCCGGCGGCCGGGTTACCCGGGAGGATGTGGAAGCCGCATCGCAACAGCCCTCCGCAGCTCCGGCCGCGGCGGCAGCCATGCCTTCCGCCGGCAGCAAAACGGTGCCGGTTCGCGGCATGCGCAAGACCATTGCTGCGCGCATGCACGAAAGCCTGTCGACCATGGCACAGCTCACCATGGACATGGACGCCAACATGGACGACGCCATCAAGCTGCGTGGGCAGCTCGTGGACGAATGGGCAAACGAAGGCATCAAGCCCACCTATACGGATCTTGTGATCCGCGCAGTGGCCAAGGCGCTTGAGCAGCACCCGCTCATGAACGCCAGCTGGGGCGACACCGAGATTACGCAGCACGGCGACGTCCACGTAGGCATGGCGGTTGCCCTGCCGGAAGGGCTGATCGTGCCGGTGGTACGCAATGCCAACCGCATCAGCGTCAAGGAGCTGGCAGCGGAAACCTCGCGCCTGGCTGACGCGACGCGCAACAACCAGCTGTCTCCGGACGACCTGCAAGGCGGCACCTTCACGGTGTCGGCGTTGGGCATGTTCGGGGTGGATTCCTTCACACCCATCATCAACGCGCCGCAAGCGGGCATCCTGGGCGTAAACCGCATCCGCGACGACGTTGCCTGGGATGGCGATCGACCTGTAAAAACGCAAGTGAT
>JAUILW010000113.1 GCA_030432795.1 Gammaproteobacteria bacterium | reverse complement strand
ACTTCGACACCGGATCGTTGAGCTGAAAAGCGCCGCGCTCGTAGAGCTGCATGGCGGCCGTTGCGACGATGGGCTTGGTCATGGAGTAGATCCGGAAGATATCGTCCTTCTCCATGGCGCGGTTGTCGCCGAGGCCCTTGTTGCCGACTGCCTCGAAGTACACGATCTTGCCGCCACGGGCCACCATGGTGACGATGCCGGGAAACTTCCCTTCATCCACGTAGCGCTGCGTGACCTCTGTGATGCGGTTCAACCGCTCCCCATCGAACCCGGCGCGCTCCGGGCGTACTTCCGGCAAGGGTCTGGCGGATGCCGTTACCGCGGCGGCAAGCAGCAGTCCGGCAGTTAGCATTCGAACGATCATCGTCTCTCTCTCCAAGTTTTGAGGCCGCAGGATAGCAAGCTAGTGACCCGCCAGGTTAATTCGGCGAGCTATGACGCGTCCCACGGCGTCACTGGCTAGGCGCGTCTCGCAGGGCATGGTGGTGCCATGTCCAAGAGGCGCAACAACGCCAGAGGCGCCGTGGGACGCGCCCTTCGGGTGGCCCAAAATCGCCAATAGCTCCTGCCCGAGCGCTGAAGGCTCCGTTGCATCCGTTGGAAAGGTCCCGACTTGTCCTGCGGAATGCGCCTCCTCCTCCGGAAACAAAGAGCTCTTGACGATTTTGGGCTCATCATAGAGCGACGAATTAACCTGGCGGGTCACTATAGCTGCGCACGCTGCCGCTGCAGATAACCGCGCTGCGCCTCGTCGGCGCACAAGGCCACCGCCTGATCGTAGGCCGTGCGGGCCGCATCCCGTCGCCCGGCTTCCACCAGAAGCGCTGCCCGCGCCGCGTGGTAGGGCTGGTAGCTACCCAGCGCGCTGTCGAGTGCGTCGAGTGCCTGCAAGCCGGCCTCGGGACCTGCTACTTCGGCCAGCGCCACGGCGCGGTTCAGCGCCACCACGGGCGTGGATTCGAGGCGGTAGAGGCTGTCATAGAGCAACAGGATCTGCCGCCAATCCGTGTTCCCGGCGAGTCCGCCGTGTACGTGCAGTGCGCTGATCGCCGCCTGGATCTGGAACGGTCCAGCGGCGCCGCGCGCGATCGCCCTATCCAGCACGGCTTCGCCTTCACGAATCTGCGTTGCATCCCACAGGGCAGTGTTCTGTTCGCTGAGCGGCACGAACGCACCATCCGCATCAAGGCGCGCGCGCCTGCGCGCATGGCTGAGCAGCATCAAGGCGATGAGCCCTTCCACCTCGGCCTGCCCTGGCCGCAACTCATCGACCAGCCGAGCAAGAAAAATGGCTTCCTCACAAAGCTTCACACGCACCGCGGCATCACCGCTGCCGGCACTGTAGCCTTCGTTGAAAATCAGGTAGATCACGAGGAGCACTGAGTGCAGTCGCTCCTGCCAATGCGACTCTTCGGGCACCGCAAAGGGAATACCTGCGGCAGAGATTTTCTTCTTCGCGCGGCTGAGCCGCTGCCCCATGGTCGCCTCGCGGTCGAGAAACGCGCGCGCGATTTCAACTGTCGTCAGGCCACCGATCGTGCGCAGTGTGAGCGCTACGCGTGACTTTTCCTCCAACGCCGGATGACAGCACGTAAATATCATGGCCAGGCGTTCGTCAGGGATCTGCGCGGGTTCCGACGCTGCCACGTCATCCAGCGCCGCGAGCTGCAGGACTTTCTCCTCGAATCGGGCATCACGCCTGAAGCGGTCGATGGCTTTGCGCTGCGCAACACGCAGTAACCAGCCGATGGGATTCTCCGGCACGTCGTTGCGTGCCCAGTGCACCAGCCCGCTCTCTAAGGCGTCCTGCAGACAGTCTTCTGCAAGCTGAAAATCCTCAATCCGGCGTACCAGCGCCGAAAGCAGGCGCCCCCGATCCTCCTTCGTCACAGCGGCCAGCGCTGCGGCGATATGGCGATTCGGGGGCGCCACCGGTTTCAGCGTTCGATTTCCATCACCGGGCGCACTTCCACCGTGCCGTAGCGTGCACCAGGGATCATTGCGGCGTACTTGAGCGCCGCGTCCAGATCCGGCACATCGAACATGTAGTAGCCGCCCAGCTTCTCCTTGGTTTCCGCGAACGGGCCATCCATGGTCTCGGTTTTGTCGCCGCGAATCCGCAGGCTCGTCGCCGTCTCCGTGGGTTGCAGCGGCTCGCCGGATATCATCACACCGTCGCGTTCGTAGACTTCGTTGGTGGCGAAGTAGCCGCCCATCATCTCGTTGAACGCGTCGGTGCCGTAGGCCGGCTCGAGCGCGGGGTCGGTGTAAATGAGTGCCATATATCTCATGGGTATTCTCCGTGTGGTGGTAGAAAGATGGCCGGAAGGCCCCGGCCGGGCAAGTTTTTAGAAGCTGAGTAGCAACAGCACGATCAAACCGATGGCAGCACCAAGGTTGGCAATACTGCCGATCATGCGCGCCGGTCGCGCCGCGTCGTCGTGATTGATGCCAAAGGGGTGGATGATGCGGCCCGCCAGGGCGAGGCCCGCGCACAAATGCAGCCAGAGTACTTCGCTGCCGCGCAGCTCAGCCAGGCCGAGCAGGATGAGCGTGATGGGAACCCACTCCACGAAGTTGCCATGTTGGCGGATGCGTACGTGCAGTTCCGGCACATCGCCGTGGCCAAGGGATACATGGTTGGCCGCGCGCAGGTACACGACGTTCATCCAAAGGGCCAGCATCACTACCGCAAAGCCGATGGCGTAACAGGTCGTAATCGTCAGAGTCATTGGGCTGCTCCCATTCAGTTCGTACCCCAAGGACGAACAGCGGGAGCGGATTTCGACATCACCCAACCACTAAAATTGAGGCGGCGACCCCCAATCTACATCCAGTATGTCGTGCAGCAGGCCAACGCGATCGCGGCCGATGCGCTCGGCGAGCTCACGTTCGAGCTCTAAAATGCCCTGGCGGGCCACCTCGCGCATGGCGCTGCCGCGCTCGGTGAACTGCACGATCTTGCGCCGCCCGTTGTGCGGGTCGGCAACCACTTCCACCAGCCCCTTGGCGGTGAGCTCGCGCACCCCCTGCTGCACCGCCTGCTTGCTCACCTGCAGCACTTCGGCCATCTTCGTCTGCTGGTGCACACCATCGCCGATGCACACCATGAGCATGCTCTGCGCTCGGGGCAGCGTGAAATCCGCATGCGCGCGCATATAGTTCTGCAGGCCATCGTCCACCCAGTAATAGGCATGCAGCAAGGTGCGCGCCAGGGCGTGCGCGTATCCCTCCTGATCCTCTTCGATCATGCAGTCGCGCCCACAATGCGAGAACCGTCAGCCTTGATGCCATCCGCATTAACAGGCAGGTCGACGTTCGGCGAACCCGCTTTCAGGGTGGCGCAGAACTCCAGCATGATGCCGTCCGGGTCGTAGAAGTAGAACGATCGCAGCCAGGTCTTGTCGGTGAGCCCGTCACCGCGCCGGGCGTCCTTGCCGGTCACCACGTCGTCGTGGTTCACCACTTCGGTGCAGTCCACGCCTTTGGCCACCAGGGCCTCGCGGTACGCATCGATTTTCTCGGGTGGTACGTTGAAGGCCACGTGGTTCATGGAGCCAATTCCGGAGCTGATCGTGCCCCCCGGTCTACCCACCAGATTGGCCGCAGAGGCAACGCCCGGCGCCGACTCCGCCGCGTCGCGAAACCAGAAAAACGCAAGCTCACTACCGTTGCCCATGTCGAAGAAGAAGTGCTGACCGTAACCGTTATCCAGGTCGAACCCTTTGTTGAGCTTCATACCGAGCACGTTGGTATAGAAGTCCACCGTGCGCTGCATATCGCTGCACACCAACGCCAGATGGTGCAGGCCGCCGTATTCGATGGTGGTGTCGCTCATGGCTAGTCCTCCTTCTTCCAGGCACCTCCCGCCCAGTCGCTGCGCTCTGCTTCGCCGGGTGCGGCCACTTCGCGGATGCGTTCGTCTACGTCGTCGTACTCCAACCGCAGCGCCTTGCACATCACCGCGTGCAGGTTGTAACCCATGGTGTGGTAGGTGAGTTCGAGAATATCCTCATCCGACAGGTGACTGTGCAGCGCGTCAAACAAGGCGTCCGACGCGCGTCCGCCCTGCAGGATGAGCGCATCGGCCCAAGCCAGCACGGCACGCTCCTTGGCGTCGTACACATCCGCCACCTCCCAATGGGGAATGGCGGCGATCTTTTCCTCGTCGAGGCCCATGCGGCGTGCTGCTTTGCAGTGCTGGGAGTAGACGAACTGGCTGCCCTGGGTGTAGCCGGCACGCATGATGGCAAGCTCGCGCACCTTCGGGTCGAGCTGGCTGACGCTCTTGTCGGCGAACATGCCGAACATGCCGAAGTGGCCGGTGGCGTGATCGAACACGTACGGCACCGAGGCGAACACCGTCCACCAGTTGCCGGGTGTGCCGGTAGCCGTACCCGGCTCGGCCACCGGGTCTCTGTCGGGAAACAACGCATCGTAGTACTTGAGCACGTTGGCTGGCGCGTCGGCGCGGCTGATCTGCTTCAATCTGGGCATAAACTGTTCCTCCTCCGGTTTGGGTCAATATCATTGACTTACGGCGGAGCTGTCAATAGGCTCAACTGAGGGACTAATCGGAGGCGGAGACTATGGCGACTAAGGCAAACGACAAGTTCGAGATTCGCGGGTTGAACCACCTGGCGCTGGTGTGCCGGGATATGAAGAAGACCGTGGACTTCTACACCGGCGTGCTGGGCATGCCGCTGACCAAAACCATAAACCTGCCCAACAACCTGGGGCAACACTTCTTTTTCGACATCGGCAAAGGCGATCAGCTGGCGTTTTTCTGGTTTCCCGATGCGCCGGAAAGCCAGCCCGGCGTCACCCATCCGGCGCACAACATGGGCGAAGGGCCGATCACCTCCGCGCACGCATCGATGAACCACCTGGCGTTCGACGTGCCAGCCGAGAAGATCGAAGAGTACGCCCAGCGCCTGCGCGATGCGGGCGTGGATGTGGTGGGCGTGGTCAACCACGACGACTCGCCCAACCAGGCGAGCCCCGAGGTGAACGAGACGACGTTCGTGCGCTCCATCTACTTCAAGGACCCAGACGGCATGCTGCTGGAGTTCGCCGGCTGGACGCGCGAGCTGACGGAGGCAGACGTGAACGCGGAGCCCATCAGCGTCGACTGAGCGCATGCGCACGCAAAGCTCTGAGCGAGCCTCCGAACGGGGGATGGCCTACGCCTGGTACGTAGTGGCCGTGCTGCTGCTCGCCCAGGCGTTTTCCTTTCTCGACCGCATGATCATGGGGCTCCTGGTGGGCCCTATTCGCGCGAGCTTCGACATCAGCGACACGCAGTACAGCCTGCTCGCGGGGTTCGCCTTTTCACTGTTCTACGCGGTGATGGGCATCCCCCTGGCGCGTATCGCCGACGCCGGCAGCCGCCGCAATCTCATCGCCGCCGGCATCGCCGTGTGGAGTGCCATGACCGCGCTGTGCGGCCTGGCAAAAGGCTTCTGGTCGCTCTTCGCCGCCCGCGTCGGGGTCGGTGTGGGTGAAGCAACGTTGAGCCCCGCAGCCTACTCCATCCTGGCGGATTACTTTCCCAAGACATCGCTCGCCCGCGCGCTGAGCGTGTTCATGCTAGGGGTTACCTTCGGCTCCGGTGCTGCCTACATGCTTGGCGGCGCGGTGGTGGGCTACGTCTCCGAGATGGATACCATCGTGCTGCCGGTGTTTGGCGAGATGGAGGGCTGGCAACTCACCTTTCTCATCGTCGGGCTGCCGGGCCTCGCCGTGTCGCTCCTGGTGATGGCCACGGTGCGCGAGCCGGTGCGCAAGGGCGTTGCAGCCGACGCCGCGGCATTCCCGGTTCGTGAAGTGGCCGCCTATCTATGGCAGCGGCGCCGCGGCTACGGATCGCTGATCATCAGCGTCGCCATATTTGTCATGGCGGTATACGCGCTGAATCTCTGGGGACCCACCTACTTCATTCGCACCTTCGGCTACGATCCTGCCACCGCCGGCTGGCGCTTCGGCATCGTCATGATCGTGTTCGGCTCGGCGGGGCTGCTGATCGCGGGTACCGTGGCAGACCGCCTGCTCTCCAGCGGCATGCGCGATGCTTATGCGCGCGTCGTACTCTTCAGCATGCTGGGGCTTGCGCCGTTCGGCGTAGCGCTCGGCTTCGTCGAGAACGACATCCTGGCGCTCGTCACCATCGGCGTCGCCATCTTTTTCTCCGCATTTCAGGGCGGGCTGGTGGCCGCGTCGCTGCAGATCATGACGCCGAACCGCATGCGCGGGCAGGTGGTGGCCGTGTACCAGCTACTCGCCAACCTCATCGGGTTGGGCCTTGGCCCAACGGTGGTCGCGCTCTGCACTGACTACGTGTTCGCCAACGACGCAGCCATCGGCAAGTCCATAGCGCTGGTGTGCGCCGAGCTTTGCCCGCTGACCGCGTTTCTGCTCTGGCGCGGGCTGCCGGCCATACGCCAGCTCATCGAAACTCAGGAACAGGAGGGAACATGATCCGCCGTGAATTCGTCTCCATGGCCTCTGCCACCTCGGCGCGCAACGGCGCCGGTTTCTACCCCTGCCAGGGGCTCTACCATGCGCCAGCTGACAAAACGCCGAAAACCGCCTTCATCGCCACCCACTACAACGTGGACTTCAGCGAGCACTACCTGGGCGAGTACATGGCACGCCGCGGCTACGGCTACCTCGGCTGGAACACGCGCTTTCGTGGCGCCGAGGCGTTTTTCATCCTCGAGCACGCGCTCATCGACATCGGCGCAGGCGTGCGCTGGCTACGCGAAGAGGCAGGCGTGGAGAACGTGGTGATCGTGGGCAACTCCGGTGGTGGCTCGCTGATGGGCGCCTACCAGTCTCAGGCCACCAGGCCGAACATCACCGCCACCCGCGGGCTGAAGCTGCCTGATGCCGTGAACGAGCTACCGAAGTGCGACTACTACATCTCGCTGAACGCCCATGCCGGACGCCCGGAAGTGCTCACCGCATGGATGGATCCGGCCATCACCGACGAGAATGACCCGTCGTCGGTGGATGCCGACCTCGACATGTACAACCCCGACAACGGGCCGCCCTACTCAGCAGACTTCATCGCCCGCTACCGCGCGGCACAGGAAGCACGCAACCACCGCATCACCGATTGGGCCATCGAGGAGCTTGCGCGCATCGAGGCGCTGGGCATGTTCGACCGCGCCTTCAACATGTTCCGCACGTGGGCAGACCTGCGCCTGATGGACCCGGATATCGACCCGTCGGATCGCACGCCTCGCCTGTGCTACCGGGGCGATCCGAAAACGGCCAACTACAGCCCCGGCGGCATCGGCCTGACCAATACCTGCCGCACGTGGCTGTCCATGTGGAGCCTGAAGGAATCACAGTGTCGGGGTGCGCCACATCTCGCGCGCATCGATGTGCCGGCCCTGGTGATTCAGTCCACCGCCGACACCGGGGTGTTTCCGAGCGATGCCGAGGGCATTCACGACGCGCTGGGCTCGAGCGACAAATCGCTGCAATTCATGGGCGGCGATCACTATCTCACCGAGCCGGATGGTGCGCGTGACGAGGTGGCCGATCGAATTCAAGGGTGGTTGAACGGATACGGTCTCTAGCGGACATCAAGCGTGCAGCTGAGTACCCGGCACGCGCTCTGTTTGAAGCCGGCGACATGCTCGGCACGCGTTTGAGCCACTCGATTAGGCGCTACTTCCTTAGGCCTTGGCGAGCTTCTTCAGCTTCTTGCGCAGTTTCCGGTTCTCTTTTTCTAGCGCATCCACCTTACCCGAGGTATCGGCGTCGGCAGTACCAAAGTGCTGCTTGCGGGTTTTCAACACCACGTTCTTTCGTTTGTAGTCGGAGTTGAAGATGATCGTCCCTTCCAGATTTTCCGTGCCGGTGTTGCACAGGGCGTGGAACTGCCCGGCAGGAACCATGGCCACAGAACCCGCGCACACATCGAAAGTCTCGTTCTCGATCTGAATCTGACCGGTACCACGGGTCACGATCAGCACCTCTTCCACCTCAGTGTGGCTATGGCCTTCATTCGCCTGGCCCGGCGCCATGCACACAGGCGCCATTCCCAGTTTACCCAGCTTCGCCTGGCGCACCGCTTGGGCTGCAGCAAAATCTTCCGCGTGTAATACGCATCCCATAATGTTCTCCTTGGTCATTCCCGCTTGGACTGTAAGTCTATATCAATCGGTTCTTTTGGGATCCGTATGGCAGCATTTCGCAACGCCCAGATAAAAAAGGGGTCAGAGCTTGCGCTCTGACCCCTCTGTTGCGAACGGCTCGCTAAACGATCGCTAGAAGCGATACGTGATGTTGGCGCCGATCACCCGCGGGTGCGGACGCAGACGAATGCCGCTGGCGCCGAAGTTCTCCTGCGTGCCTGTGTAGTACTCCTCGTCCGCCACATTCTGGATGTAGGCCACGGCAGAGAAGTTGTCGAGCTCGAGGCCGGCGCGGAGGTTCCATACCTCGTAGTCCGGGCTCTCGTACGGGAACTGGCCGCGCGGCATGGCACGAACCAGGCCCTGGTTCGGCGACGGGCCGCGGGTCTGCTCGTTGGTCAGACCTTCCACGTCGGAGTACTGGCCATCGCGGGCGATAAACTCCGCGCGCACCCAGAT
>JAUILW010000826.1 GCA_030432795.1 Gammaproteobacteria bacterium | reverse complement strand
GGCCCGTGTTGAGCTGGCACGCGAACGCAACGAGCAGACAGACGATGCCCTTGTCGCGCGCACCAACCGCGAGGGCAACATTAACATCAGCGATGCCGAGGGAACCAAGGGCAGCGTCATAGACGTGATGCTCTGAACCCGCACGACAAGGAGATCGACATTGGCTTCACTCACCGACATGCGTTTCCTGCTGCACGACGTATTCGATGTCAGCGGGCACTTTGCTGACCTGCAGCTGGCAGAGCCCATCGACCGGGCATTCGTCGACGCGGTGCTCGATGAGGTGTATCGCTTCACCGAAGGCGAACTTGCACCGCTGAACCGCTCGGGCGACGAAGAAGGCTGCTCCTTACGTGACGGTGAGGTGACTACGCCCAAAGGCTTCAAGGAAGCCTATCAGACCTACATCGACGGCGGCTGGGCCGGCCTTCTCGGCGACCCTGTTTATGGCGGCCAGGGCCTACCCGGAACGCTCGGCATTCTCCTCGAGGAGCTGATGGCCACCGCCAACATGGCCTGGACCATGTACCCGGGCCTGTCGCGTGGCTGCATGCACGCGCTCGAGGACCACGGCTCCGAGGAGCAGAAGCAGCAGTTCCTCACCCATCTGCTCAGCGGCCGTTGGACGGGCACCATGTGCCTCACCGAGCCGCACGCGGGTTCGGATGTGGGCCTGGCGCGCACCAAGGCCGAAGCCCAGGCCGACGGCAGCTATCGTGTCACCGGCACCAAGATCTTCATCTCCGCCGGCGAGCACGACCTGTCCGAGAACATCGTGCACCTGGTGCTGGCGCGTGTGCCTGATGCGCCGTCCGGCACCAAGGGCATTTCCATGTTCGTGGTGCCGAAGTTCGACCTGGATGGCACCCGAAACGCGGTGGTGTGCGGGGCGATAGAGGAGAAGATGGGCATCCACGGCAACGCCACCTGCGTGCTCAATTTCGACGGCGCGCGTGGTTATCTCGTGGGCGAAGAAAATCAAGGCATGCGCTACATGTTCACCATGATGAACGATGCGCGCCTCGGTGTCGGCCTGCAGGGCGTGTGCCTTGCGCAGCGGGGTTTTGAAGCATCTTCACGGTACGCTCAGGAGCGGCTGCAGATGCGCTCGCTTACCGGCCCGAAAGCGCCGGACCAGCCGGCAGACCCCATCGTCGTGCATCCCGACGTACGCCGCATGTTGCTTCTGCAGCGGGCCATCGTCGAAGGCGGCCGTGCGCTGGTGTATCACGCCTGCATGCTGGCGGATCGACAGCGACAGCATCCGGACGAAGCCGTGCGCGGCCAGGCGGGCGAGCTGCTGGATCTACTCACCCCCATCGTCAAAGGTTTCCTCACGGAAGCAGGCTACGAGTCCGTGAACGCGGCGGTGCAGGTGTACGGTGGCCATGGCTTCATCCGCGAGCACGGTGTGGAGCAGCTGGTTCGCGATGGCCGCATCACACTGATTTACGAAGGCACCACCGGCATTCAGGCGCTGGACCTGCTGGCCCGCAAGGTGCTGATGACCCAGGGCAAAGGATTAGTGCAGCTTGTAGGCCTCATGAAGGCGTGCGCGCAATCCTGTGAGCAGGAACTGCCTGATTTGGCTGCACCTCTGGCGAACGTGGCCGACG
>JAUILW010000825.1 GCA_030432795.1 Gammaproteobacteria bacterium | reverse complement strand
GGCAGGCGCGCCACCTGGCGCAACCGCACCGGCGCACAGCACGTCATCGCTGGTAGACTGCCAGGCATATTCCAACCAGAGAGGGCCAACCCGTGAGCCAGAAACCCGCCGTCAGCCTCGCCGCCGTTCCCGGTCGCCGTCAGAAAATTCTGGAGATCGGGCTCGAGATCGAACGCCGTGGCTATCCCGGTATCTACGGTCCAAGCCTCGGCGACAGTTTGTCGCTGATGACCGCCTTAGCCGCCGTGACCAGCGAAGTGGAGCTCGGCACCAGCATCATGCCGATCTACTTCCGCGAAGCCCGAGACTTCGCCGCCACCGCCTCGTTCATCCACGAGCTCTCCGGCGGCCGCTTCCGCTTCGGCGTGGGTGTCAGCCACGAGCCGGCCCTCACCCGCATGGGTATCCAGGCCGGCAAACCGTTGGGCGATATGCGCCGTTTCGTGGAAGACCTGAAAGGCACCGAGCGCGTGGGAGAGCTGCCGCCCATAGTCCTCGCAACCCTGCGAGACAAGATGATCCAGCTTTCCGAAGAGATCGGCGACGGCATGGTGTTCGCCAACGGCGCACGCAGCTACATGAGTCACTCGCTGTCCGTGCTGTCCGAGGAATCCCGTACCGGCGATGACTTTTTCATCGGCAACATGATTCCAACCTGCATCAGCGACGACCGCGCCGCCGCCGCGGCGGTGAACCGCCGCACCCTCACCAGCTACGCGTTCCTGCCCAACTATCGCAACTACTGGAAGGCGGCAGGCTACGAGGAAGAGATGAACGCCGTAGAGGCTGCCATCGAGGCCGGCGACATGAACCGGGTGCCCGAGTGCCTCTCCGATCGCTGGCTCGCCGACACAACGTTGTTCGGCACCGCATCGGAAGTGCGCGAAGGCATCGAGGCGTGGTTCGACGCCGGCATCAAGACGCCGATCATCGTACCGTCGTCCGCCGCCGGTAATCAGCTCAAAGCCTTCGAAGAGTTCTTCGCACTGTACGACTGAGGGCACAAGCGGTGCACCACCTTCGCCTGATTCGCCACGCCAAGTCCGACTGGTCGCAGGACCTGTCGGACTTCGACCGCCCGCTGAACAGCCGCGGTGAACGCAATGGCCCAGCCATGCAACGCTGGCTGGCGGCACAAGCCGCGCCCGCAAGCTGGATCTGGTGCAGTGCGGCGGTGCGCGCGAGGCAGACCTGCGCCTACGTTGCTGCCGCCTTCGATGTGCCCGACACCTGCATCGCCTATGAGGCCGATCTGTACCTGGCAACCGCAGAAAAGGCGCTGGATTTCGTGCACGCAACGCCGGACGACATCACATCGGTTGCGGTGGTGTTCCACAATCCCGGCATCAGCTATCTCGCTCACCGCTTAAGCGGCGGTGAGATCGATCACGTGCCCACCTTCGGCGTGGCACATCTTGTCACAGAGGAAGCCTGGTACCGCTGCGCGCCGGAGGACTTCCGTCTGGTGTCGTTCATGTCGCCCAAGCAGCTACCCTGACGTCACCATGAGACTTGCGAAAGCCGCCCTGGATGTGGGCCTGTTCACCGATCATGTGACACCCATGCTCGCGTTCTGGCAGCAGCAAGCGGGCCTCGCCTGCACCGAGGCTCTGGCGCT
>JAUILW010000824.1 GCA_030432795.1 Gammaproteobacteria bacterium | reverse complement strand
AGCATGTCCGGCGCAAATCCGCGACCGACGCCGAGCAGCACCCGCCCCTCGGACATGTTGTCCAGCACGGCCACCTGCTCGGCCGCCTGCAGCGGATGGCGCAGGGTAAGCAGGTAGCTGGTGGTCGCCAGGCGAATGTGGCTCGTGGCCGCGGCTACCGCCGCCAGCAGCATCAGCGGATCGGGAATGGCGCGCTCGTTGAAGTGATTCTCCGGCAGCCAGAACGATTCGTAGCCCATCGCCTCCGCCCGCACGGCCTGGCGCTGCAGGCTGCGTGCTGTGGCGTCGCTGAAATCCCATGGGGTAAGGCCGAGGTGCATGGTGGGTATTATGCCGCACGTTGCCCGCTGAGGGCGGCAGCAGCTTGCCCAGGATTTGCTAGCCTCAGAACATGAAGCGCGTGGATGTCTTCTTTACGGACGAGGACGGCCACCGGGTACGGCCGCTCATCCGCTTTCTGGAGCTGCAGGAATTGGACGTGCGCCAGCACACCGCACCCACAAACAAGCGGTCGGCGCCCTACCTCGTCATTGTCTCCGAGCACTACGCAGAAGCACGCTGGCTCGTGGAACTGGCCGCCGCGGCGGACGCCATTGCCGTATTGCTGGTTAGCGCACCGCTCGCCGATGGCGTGCGCACAACGGACCTGCGCGCCTGGCCCGCACGCTCTGCAGACAAAGCACTGGCGTCGCTCGCCGAGTGGATGAAGTCCCCGAGCGCCGGCATGCCGCCCGCATCGACCACCAACGCCAGGAAAGGTCGGGGCAGCAACGATCAATCGCAGAATCGCGGCGCTCTGGTCGTACTGAGCCTGGTCGTTATCCTGCTGGTGTGGCTGGCAACGCTCGTGCCGGAGCAGGAGGCGGATGCGGAGGTGGAGGCAGCGCTCGAAAAGGTGGCGCAGGCCAACGACACGCTCACTCCGACCGTAAGCGACCCAAATGGACTACCAGGTTCAACCCCGTCAGTCGCGGCGCCTGAAAATCATCCATCACCGCCGCTGACCTATTCGCCCTCCGCGCAGACGACAGCAGGCAGAACGACGTACTTTGCGAACGTCCGCATCGTGGAACATGCGATCACCCGCCGCGCAATCTGTCAGCGTCTCTGGGCGCTGGACCGTGCCGGCCCGCAGTGCTGGGCCACACCGGATCGCTTCAGTTGGGACCCACGCTATCTTCCTGGAGCGCTGTCACCCGCTGCATGACGATCATGGCGCGCATGGTGGCCAGCACGGCGGCGATGTGCCGCTCATGGGCGAAGTTTCTGTACAGCGGGTCGTTGTCGAGCAGCACACATCGGCTGCCCTCGCCACAATCGAACTCCGTCTCGCGACCGAAGGCATTGCCGGCGGGTCCATAGTCACCAAACGCCTCGTCTTCGTCCGCCAATTGCCAGAAGGATTCCCAGGTGGCCGGCATGCCGAAGATCGGCGCTTGCACCGCGGTCAGCGTATCGTTCGCGGTTTCGCTCAGCACATCGTCGAGATCTGCCTGCGCCTGCAACACATAATCACAGCTTTCGAGGACCGCTTCTTCGACCGCTTCCGGGTCCACCGGGAAGTTGTCGAAGCGATCGGAGAAGGACATGCGCCAGAATCGATTGGCAAACACCGGCAC
>JAUILW010000823.1 GCA_030432795.1 Gammaproteobacteria bacterium | reverse complement strand
GAGCAGGTGTTCGGTGTTGGCGGCAGCACCGTCGGTCACCTGTTGTTCCTCTGGGGCTCGGTCATCTCCGCGCTGCTGCTGGTATACGTGATGGTGCAGCATCTGACGTCGCTGCAGGCACAGGCGCTGGAGACCGAACAGGTGGTGTTCCAAGCCCGCCAGGAAACCCTCACCGCGCAAAAACTCGCCGAAGCGAAAAGCGCCTTCCTCGCCACGATGAGCCACGAGATCAGAACCCCAATGAACGGCGTGCTTGGCATGTCGGACCTGCTCGGCCACACCGAACTCAATGCCGAGCAGCAGGAGTACGTGGACGCCATCTCCCGATCCGGCCGCAGCTTGATGAACATCCTCGACGACATCCTCGACTACTCGAAATTCGAGTCGGGCCAGCTTGTGCTTGAGCACGTGGGCTGCGACCTGTTCACGATCATTGACGACGTCGTGCTGTCGGTAAGCGAAGTCACCCGAAACAAATCTGTGCAGATCATCGTGGAGTTCGACGAGCAGGCCCCAGAACGCATCGTCGCCGACCCGACACGCCTGCGGCAGGTACTCGGTAACCTCCTCAGCAACGCCGCCAAGTTCACCGATGAGGGGTGGATTCATGTGCGCGTGTTCACCACCACCAACGAGCTGCACGTGGAGATCTCCGACACCGGTATCGGTATCGCCCCGAAGGAACTGCCGGAACTGTTCGAGCGCTTCACCCAGGCAGATTCATCGGTTACCCGCCGCTTCGGTGGCACCGGCCTGGGCCTGGCCATCTGTAAGCTGCTGGCGAACGCGATGGGCGGAGGCATCCGCGCTACCTCTATCGAGGGCAGGGGATCGAGCTTCGAGTTCTGGGTGCCATTGGTGGTCGAGGCGGCTCACGCTCTGCCTTTTTCGGGCGGCACCGTGGCCCTCAGCGGCGGCCAGGAACGGTTGCGCGGCGCCGTCACCCGATTGCTGCGTCGATGGAACGTGACGGTGGATGACAAGGCAGAGCAAACGTTGGCGCTCGACGCGGGCGTGCGCTTGTGCGCGTTGCGCGACACGTTCTGCGAGCCGCGAGCCAAAGTCTCCACCGCCCCAATCCATCCGCTGCATGGCATGCGGATCCTCGTGGCAGAGGACAACCGCACCAATCAGGTGGTGGCGAAGAAGACTCTGGCGAGCCTTGGCGCTGATGTCGTGCTCGCCGACAACGGCCAGCAGGCACTGGACCACTTTGCTGAGCTGCAATTCGACCTGGTGCTGATGGACTGCGAAATGCCGGTGCAGGACGGCTACTCGGCCACCGCCGAGATCCGCTCGCTGGAGCGGATGTCCGGCAGGCCGGCCGTGCCGATCATCGCGCTGTCCGCCAACGCCACCACCCAGCACAAGGAACGGGCGTTCGAAGCCGGTATGACCGACTACATGGCCAAGCCGTTTCGTCGGGATACGCTGGTGGAAGTGATCCTGCGGGGCACGCGCACCACCACGTAGCGTTCGTCGGGCAACCGAGCTACCCTCTGACGTTCTACGAAGGGGGGAATGATCATGCCACTACAAGACATCACGCCGCTGAACGACCAGCTCGCCGACATCATCGTGCGCGCAGACGAGCCGTGGATTGAAACAGAGCCGGGTAAGGC
>JAUILW010000822.1 GCA_030432795.1 Gammaproteobacteria bacterium | reverse complement strand
GACGAGTCGGCAGCGCTCGTCAACACCCCGGAACTCACGGTGAACCTGGGTGTGGAGTACGCGCGCGAGCTGTCGTTCGGCAGCTGGGCAGTGCGTGTGGATTACACCTACACCGACGACATCTTCAACGACTCGCAGAATTCTCCGTTTCTGTTTCAGGATGCCTACGATGTGCTGGGTGCATCGCTGCGCACGCGGTTGAACAACGGCCTGCAGCTCACGGTGTTCGGCAAGAACCTCACCGACGAGCGATTCATCGTCAGTGGAGACTCCAACTTCGGTCTCGGTTTTCACGAGGCGAACTACAACCGGCCCCGCGAGTGGGGGGTGACGGTAGGCTATGAGTTCTAAGGGAGACAAGGCGATGAACAGTGGAATCAGAGTGGCTGCGGTGCAGGCGGCGCCGGCCTTCATGGATCTCGACGGCTGCGTCGACAAGGCCCTGGATCTCATCGCTCAGGCGGCGCGGGATGACGTGCAGTTGGTGGCGTTTCCCGAGTGCTGGTTTCCCGGTTATCCGTGGTGGGTCTGGCTGTCGCCTCCGGCAGGGAACCTGCAGCACTTTGCGCGCTACCACGACAACAGCCTGGTGGTTGGCAGCGCGCAGTTCGACCGGCTTGCCAAGGCGGCCGCGGAACACGGCATCCATCTCTCCATCGGTGCCAGCGAGCGCGATCACGGCTCGCTGTACATCTCACAGTTTCTAATCGACGACACCGGCGCGTTACTGCAGGCGCGGCGCAAGCTCAAGCCCACGCACGTGGAGCGAACGGTGTTCGGAGAAGGGGATGGCAGCGACCTCAATGTTGTGCAGACGGGCCTTGGCCGTATCGGCCAGCTCAACTGCTGGGAGCATCTGCAGCCGCTGAGCAAGTATGCGCTGTACAGCATGCACGAGCAAATTCACATCGGTGCATGGCCGTCGTTCAGCTGCTACCCGCAGGCTTACGCGCTGAGCGCACCGTTGAACAATGCTGTGTCGCAAGTCTACGCAGCAGAGGGACAATGTTTTGTGATCGCGCCCTGCGGGGTGATATCGCCCGAGATGATTGAGGAGCTCGTGCAGACTGAGGAGCAGGGCCAACTGTTGCTGCCAGGTGGCGGTGCGGCGCGCCTGTACGGTCCGGATGGAGCGATGCTCGGTGAGCCGCTGGGAGACAGTGAGGAAGGTCTGCTCATCGCCGACATCGATCTGCAGACCATCGCCGTGGCCAAGTCCTTCGCAGACCCGGTCGGCCATTACGCTCGCGCGGATGCCACGCAGCTTCTGCTCAACCGCACACGCCGACGCCCGGTGGTGGAGAGCACGGAATCCTCACCCGAGGTGGTTTCGCGTGAGGATCGAGAGACATCCGACGCACCGCTGGACTGACCATTCAGGAGAACGCCATGGCAAGCCTGAACATGCCCCCGAACTGGAATCCGCCGGCGCCTGCCTGGGAAGCTCGATGGCGGACGGACGATGAGCCGCTGGTCGCCGTGTACTTCGGCGTGCAGGGAGAACCCTCACCCGCCTGGCAGGGCTGGGTGGAAGCGCAGCTGGTTGGCAGCGCCTACCTGTCCCTTGAAAGTGCCACGTTTGCAGATCTCGAGGGACTCAACCATACGATGTACATCAGCTACTGGC
>JAUILW010000821.1 GCA_030432795.1 Gammaproteobacteria bacterium | reverse complement strand
GGCGACGCCATCCACTGCCAGCGCTGCCCCGACTGCGACGTCGAAAGTCGTCACGAGGTCTGCCTCCTGCATGATCAGGTGCGCAACGTGGATCGTTGGCGTGCTGGTGTTTACCACCACCTGGGTCTGCTCGCCGTAACCGGGTAGATCGGCAGAAAGCACAATGCGCCCGTCGAACTCCTCGATTTCGAATCCGGTTTCGCCGTTGGCGCCTGTCGCCGACTCCAGGGTCTGCACCCCCGCGCCAGCATCCCATCGAGCGGTTACCGTTACACCGCCAATGAAATTTCCCGTATCGAAGTCATCGACAAACACGCGTATGAAGTTACGGTCTTCGCACACGATCGTCACACCCGTGATGTCGCTTGTGCGATCGGAGAAGTCGGTGGTGCTGGTGATCTCGCAGAGCTGCTGCAACGGCACACTGTCGAGCCCGAGGTTGAGCGATTCGCCGCTGCGAAAAGCATCATCCACCGTAAACGCACCATTGGTCGTCAGCTCTACCGCCCCCCCATTCCAGGCGAGGTCCACGGAGCCGTTCAGACCGGAGATGGTACCGGTGATATCAAGGGATTGAGGCGTGGGTGAAAACTCATCGACGCTGCCGCCACCGCTACAGGCAGCGAGCAGTGACGTCGCCGCTGCAGCAAAGGCAATGGCAGATTTCGAAAAAGGCATCCTTTCCTCGCTCTTTCGGGCTCTATCGGCCGCATCCTGCGGCACGCGTTACCAGACATTCTGGCAATCTGTGGGAACACTGGTGTGACGCGCGTCACACAAACGGCTCACCGCCCGCGCAGTTGCTCCAGTATGCCGGTAGTGGAAAGGTCGTCTACAAGGCTCAGCACCTGCACTTCACCACCGTAGCCATGCACGATCTCGTGGCCTACCACCTCGTCGGGCGCATAGTCGCCGCCTTTGACCAGCACATGCGGACGCAAAAGTTCCAACAGCACTTCAGGCGTGTCTTCCTCGAACCCCACAACCCAGTCCACCGCCGCCAATCCCGACAGAACACGGAGGCGGCGGTCCAGCGGATTGACCGGCCGTGTCTCGCCCTTCAGGCGCTTCACCGACGCATCATCGTTTACAGCAACCACAAGACGGTCGCCTAACGCCCGCGCCTCTTCCAGATACGTTACATGCCCTGCGTGCAGAATATCGAAGCAGCCATTGGTGAAAACAACCCGTTCACCGGCTTGATCGGCGCGACGAACAGCCTCGATGAGCTGAGCCCGTGAGAGTATGCCGCGGTCACTCCGGTGCTTGCGTGCGGCAGCGTAGGCGAGCTCCGGTCCGGAAACCGTGGCGGTGCCGAGCTTGGCCACAACGAGGCTTGCAGCGAGGTTCGCCAGGCGGGCGCTGCGTGCAGGGGTCCAGCCCACGGCGGTACCAAGTGCCAGAACGGCAATCACCGTGTCGCCTGCACCGGTTTCGTCGTATACCTCGACCTCGTTGGCCGGCACGTGCTCATGGCTGCCGTCAGCCATCGCAACGATCAACCCTTTGCTGCCGCGGGTAACCACGAGCGCCTCGAGATCGAGCGCGCGGCAGGCACGTTCCACGCTTGCAGCAAACTCGTCGTCGTCTTTCCAGGCGCCTGTGAGCGCGCGAAATTCGAGATCGTTGGG